>DATEMT010000223.1:0-8139 GCA_035275445.1 Methyloceanibacter sp.
ACGGCGAGGCCTCCACCTCCTTGGCGAAATCGGCCACCCTGCTGTCGGCGAGGATGCTGCCGTTGACGGCTTCGCCGTTGCGCTTGGGGCGGGCGATGGCGCGCGCCGACAGGATTTTCGCCCGCGGAGCGTCGCGGGTGAACTCCGCGACGTAGCTATCGGCCGGAGCGAGCACCAGCTCCTCCGGCGTCCCGGTCTGGACGATGCGCCCGTCCTGCATGATGGCGATGCGATCGGCGAGCCTGATCGCCTCGTCGAAATCGTGGGTAATGAACACAATCGTCTTTTGCAGCACCGACTGAAGGCGCAGGAATTCGTTCTGCATCTCGCGCCGGATCAGGGGATCGAGCGCCGAGAACGGCTCATCGAGAAACCAGATATCGGGATCGGTGGCGAGCGAGCGGGCGATGCCGACGCGCTGCTGCTGGCCGCCGGAAAGCTCGTGCGGCAGATTGTATTCCCGGCCTTTCAGCCCCACGAGCGCGGTCATCTCGCGCGCCCGCGCCTCGCGCGCCTTGCGCGCAACCCCTTGGATTTCGAGCGGGAAAGCGACGTTGTCGAGCACGGTGAGATGCGGCAGGAGCGCGAAATGCTGGAACACCATGCCCATCTTGTGACGCCTGAGTTCGATCAACTCCTGCGGTGAGACATCGAGCAGGTTGCGGCCGGCGAAGATGACCTCGCCGGCGGAGGGCTCGATCAGCCGCGCCAGGCAGCGCATCAGCGTCGACTTGCCGGAGCCGGAAAGTCCCATGATGACGAAAATCTCGCCGCGCGCGATGGCGAGCGTGGCGTCGGCAACCGCGGTGATGTAACCCGCCGCCTCGAGCGCGGCGGCGCTCGGCGCCGGACCGAGCCGCGCCAGCACGCGCTTCGGGTCGGCCCCGTAGAGTTTCCAAACATTCCGGCAGGTGAGAGCGGCGTCTATCACGGATCGGGGCCCCCGTGCCCGGGATGCGAGGAGGGCTCGCGGCCTGCCGCTAGTTTAGCAGGCTGCGAGCCCCAATCGAGTCCTCAGCAATCACTGGCCGATCCAGCCCTTCCAGCGGGCTTCGTTGTTCTTCATCCAGTCGGCCACGACATCCTCGACCTTCTGGCCTTCGAGATCGACCTTGGTGACGAGTTGGCCCATCTCTTCGTTCGAGATGGTGAACTTCTTGATGGCGTCGTAAGCGCTCGGCCATTTGTCCTTCACGCCCGACCAGGCCACCTTCCAGATCGGTCCGCGCGGCTTGCCGCAATCATAGGCGGCCTCCTTGTTGATGCCCCATGACGGGTCGGTGTAGCAGGCGGGTTCGTATTTCGGGAACTCGACCCATTCGCCCTTGTATTTGATCGGCGCCCAGTGCGGGGCGTAGATCCAAAGGAGGATGGGCGCCTTGCGCTGAACTGCGGATTCGAGCTCGGCGAACAGCGCCGCATCGGTTCCTGCGTGCACCACTTCGTAGGGAAGATCGAGCGCGGCGACGCGCTCCTCATCGAAGCCGCCCCAGGTCGCGGGTCCACCGAGATAGCGGCCCTTGGGCGCCGTCTCGGGCGTCGCGAAGGCCTCGGGACACTTCTTGAGGGCTTCCCAATCGGGCAGTCCCGGGCACTTCTCTTTCATATATTCGGGGTACCACCACTCTTCGATGGCGAGCATGCCCGTCTCGCCCAAATTCTCAACCTTGCCGGTCTTGGTGGCCTCGTCCATGGCATCCTTGCCGGTCGTCGCCCAGATCTCCATGGCGACGTCCAGATCGCCGGCCTTCAGCCCTGCGAACTGGGCGAGGTAATCGGCCTGAACGTATTCGACGTTGAGGCCGGCATTCTTCAATGCCTCACCCATGAGCCGGGTCGTGATGAGCTGCCCGGTCCAGTCATGAAGCGTAAGTTTTATGGGGTCTTTGGAGTCTTCGGCCTGCGCCGGAGCGCCGGCCGTCAAAAGCGTAAGCACCGCAACTGCGGCAAGCACTGACTTGGTCATGTTACCGACCTCGTGTTCGAGGTTCGGCGCGTCCAGGCTCATTGGCGCGCGTTGCGATGGGCCCGGGCAGCGCCGTGGCCGCACCTGCGGCCGCCGCAAGGCTCACTCGAAACCCTTCGCGTCGTCAACAGAATTTGGCGAAACGCGGACCGGCAACGATGGGAACGCGGGATGCAGGACCTCTTTGGTCGCGCGCGAAAATGAAGATGCATATGCGGCGCAAAATGTGGAAGGATGCGCCGCGCCTTAACCTCGCCGCGAGGGCTGTCCCGCTTGCGATGATGCTGAACCCGACGCGAGCCGAGCCGCCCATCCTCCAAGTCCGCGACCTCGTTCGCGCCTTTGGCGGCATCGTTGCCGTCAACGGCTTCAACCTTGACGTGCACCAAGGCACGATCCACGGCCTTATCGGCCCGAACGGCGCCGGCAAGACCACGACCTTCAACGTGATCAGCGGCTTCTACGCGCCGACCAGCGGCACGATTCTCTACCGCGGCGAGGATATTTCCGGGCGAACGACGAGTGCGCTCGCCGAGCGGGGCCTGATCCGGACGTTTCAGGGCACCGTGTTGTTTCACGAGATGAGCGTGCTCGACAATGTCCGCCTGGGCTGCCACCGGAGCGCCAAGGCCGGCATCGCCAACCGCATTCTCGGCCGCGATCGCGCCACGGAGCAGAGCGCGGACGAAAAGGCGCGCGGCATCCTCGCCTTCTTCGACCTCGAGAAACTCGCCGAAGAACTCGCTTCGGAGCTGCCTCATGGCCACCAGCGCGCGCTCGGCATGGCCGTGGCGCTCGCCGCCGACCCGAAGCTGATGATGCTCGACGAACCTTTCACCGGGATGAACCCCGAGGAGACAAGGCGGATGGCCGCGCTCGTGCGCCGCCTGCGCGACGAGCAGGGCGTCACCGTCATGCTGATCGAGCACGACATGCAGGCGGTGATGGGTCTGTGCGAGACCATCACGGTGATGAATTTCGGCAAGCTGCTCGCCGAAGGAACGCCGGACCATGTGCGGACGAATCAAGCGGTGATCGAGGCTTATCTCGGGAGCGCCGATCATGCTGCTTGAGATCAAGAACGTGCATGTGCACTACCACAAGGTCGCGGCTCTCAAGGGCATCGACATGACGGTGCCGGCGGACGGCATCGTCACCATCATCGGCGCGAACGGCGCCGGCAAGAGCACGACGTTGCGCGCCATTTCGGGATTGGTGCCGATCAGCACGGGCGAGATCGTGTTCGCGGGCAAGCGGATCGACACGCTTGCGCCCGAGAAGATCGTCGCGATCGGCATCGCCCATGTGCCGGAAGGCCGCCGGGTTTTTCCCAATCTGACGGTCGAAGAGAACTTGCGCACCGGCGCCTTCCTGCGCCGTGACAAGGCCGGCATCGAGACGGACTTGCACGAGGTGTTCGATCATTTTCCGCGCCTCAAGGAGCGCCGCAAGCAATGGGCGCGATCGCTGTCGGGCGGCGAGCAGCAAATGCTTGCGATCGGGCGAGCGCTGATGTCGCGGCCGAAGATGCTCGTGCTCGATGAGCCGTCGATGGGGCTCGCGCCGGTCATGGTGCAGGAGATTGCGCGCATCATTCGCGAGATCGTCGGGCGCGGGGTCGCGGTGGTGCTGGTCGAGCAGAACGCCGAACTTGCGCTGAAACTCGCACGCTACGCCTACGTGCTCGAGACGGGAAGCATCGCGCTCAAAGGCCCGGCGCACGAACTGCACGACAACGCGCATGTGCGGCGAGCCTATCTCGGTGGCTGAAACCTGGAGCGTGACGGAACTGCTTCAGGCCGGCTGGAGCGAAGCCGACCTCGCTTGGGAGACGACGGCAGAGGGGACGGCCGCGTGCGCCGCGCAAGGCGACCACGTTGGCGCCAAAGACCAAGCGGGCGAAACGGTTCGGATCGCGCGCGCGAGCTTCGAGCCGATCGATCCGCGCCTCGGCACGGCACTGGCAAATTTCGGCCTGTGCCTCGACCGGATTGACGGCAAAGGCGGCGGTGAACGCCTCTTTTCCGAGGCGCTCGCGGTGTGGCGCGGCTCAGGTCCATGGATCGCCCGCATGGACGCGCCGCGCATGGCGCGAAGCTCGCTGTTTCACATGCGCATGGAGTTGGCTCACCGTGCCACCTACCGGGCAAGATGGCAGATCCGCTGGCGGGAGATGGCCGAAGAGGCGAAAGCGCGGCTCGCAGATTTGAGCGCCCCGCCCGGCGATCTCGGCGGAAGCGCGGCCGAGGCTTTGGCGCGCTGGCGCCGAGAGCGGCCGGCGCTGCTCAACGATACGCGCAAGCTGATGGCGGCCGCCTTCCTGCTCATTGCGCCCCCTGCCCGCAAGGACGGCGAGACCTAGATCGATCGGCGGCGAAGGCGATCAGGCAACCGCAGGCAAGCTGCCGCTATTTCGCCGGCAACTCCGCTCGGGCGGGTCGATCAGGCTCTTCGCGCTTGCTCTTGCGGCCGCCAAGCCAATTCTTGACCTTGGGCAACAGACTTTCCAGCCCCTTCGGCAAGAACAGAATGAAGAGAATGAGGATGGCGCCATAGAGCAGCGGCCGCATCACGTCGACGCCGAGCGCACGCAGCACGACCTCGTTGAGAATGGTGAGGACGACGACGCCGAGGATCGGACCGTAGAATGTGACCGTTCCGCCGACGATGGCCCAAATCAACACAAAGACCATCTCCTCGACGCTGAACCGGTTGGGGTTCACGGTGCCGACATAGTGCGCGTAGAGCGCTCCGGCGAGACCGGCGAAGAACGAGGCGATGACGAAGGCGAGCATGCGGTAGCCGAAGGTATTCACGCCGACCGACTCGGCGAGCTTGTCCTGCCAATGGATGGCGTGGAAGGTGAGCCCGATGCGCGAGCGCTCGATGCGGTAAAGAATGAACAGCGAAATGGCCACCACGATGAGGCAGAGATAGTAGTAGTGCACGGGGTCGTAGAAATCGATCGAGAGCGCCTCGATGTCGGGCACGGGCGGAATGAGCTTGATGCCCTTCGGGCCGCCGAACAGCCAGGTCAGTTCGCTCCATTTCCAGATCAGCCGGATGACCTCTCCGGCCGCGAACGAGCCGATCAGAAAATAGAAGCCCTTCATACGGAACAGGGGAAAGCTCAGCACAAAGGCGATCAGCGCCGCGAGACTCGCCCCGGCCAGCATCGCCAGCGGCACCGGGAATGCGAGTTCCTTCGACATCAACGCCGAACTGTAGGCGCCGACGCCCATGATCACGACATGGGCGAGCGACCATTCGCCGGTGAGCGTCAAGAGCCGGTAGCTCGCAACCAGAAGCACGTTGATGACGAGAAAGACCAGAAGCTCCTGCTGCGACAGGGTCACCACGCGCGGCAGCACGATCAGCGCCGCCAGCAAAACAAGCCAGAGCGCCCAGGACAGTCCGTTGCTTCGCGCGCGCTCAGGCACGGTCCTTGGCTCCGAACAGGCCGGTCGGCTTCACGATCAACACCACCAGCATCAAGAGCAGGCCGACAATGTTGGCGAGCGTGCCGTCGTAGATGGTGGTGACGAAGGTGTTCACGAACGCATAGAGGATGGCGGCGAGCACCGCCCCTTCCAGGGACCCGATGCCGCCGACGATGATGATGATGAAAGCGGTGATGATGACGGGGTCGCCCATGAACGGCGTCGGCGAGACCAGCGGCGCCGTGAGCGCGCCAGCCACGCCGGCAAGGCCGGCGCCGATGAACATCGCTAGCCGCGCTGTGCTGTTGATCGACATGCCTTGCAGCGCCGCCGCTTCCCGGTCTTGCGCGCAAGCGCGGAGCGCCCAGCCGAACTTGCTCTTGCGCAAGAACAGCCACAGCGCCGACAGGAGAACGATCGCGGCGAGGATGACGTAGAGGCGCTGATAGGTGAGCACCACGCCGTTGGCGAAGGCGAGCTTGGCTTGGGTCGAAGGCGGGACGTGCTCCATGTGGACGCCGAAGGCGAGAACCGCAATTGTCTGTAATATAAGAAGAAATCCAATCGAGGCGATCAGGCCGCCGAGCGGGTTGTCGCGCAAGGGGCGGAATAGTCCGTACTCCATCAAAAGCCCGAGTGCGCCGACGAACAAAAGGCCGATGGCGACCGCGACGAAGAACGGCACGCCGTTGTGGGCATAGAGGGCGACGACCGCGTAGGCGCCCGCCATGTAGAGTTCGCCATGAGCGAAGTTGATGACACCCATGACGCCGAAAATGAGCACGAGGCCCACAGCGATCAGCGCCATGTAGCTCGCGGCGTAGGTCGCGTTGACCACGGTTTGCAGGAACAGTTCGGCGGTCATTGCCAGGCTCCCCTCGCGTGCCGGCTGCGGCGGCGAACGCGCGGCGCCCGGCCGGCACAGGCGTTCGATGTGCCGCTCGCGCGGCAGCGCGGCCCGGCAAAGTAGGAGCGCGATGGAAGCCGGGTCAAGCCCGACCGCGTCGGCAGCCGATCTACTTCCGTTGGAAGTACATCTGGTTCAGCGCAGTCATGTGTTTGATCAAGAGATCCTTGTGCTTGCCCCACCACTCGGGAATGGACGAGAACTGCTTGATCTTGGCCTTGCCGTCTTCGATGACGACCACCGGCCAGAAACCAACCAGCGCGTTGTCGATCCCGAACAGGTCCTTGCCCCACCACTCGGCTTCGCCGAAGATGTGCTTGCCCTTGCCGCCCGCCTTCATTGCTTCGAGCACGGGCTTGGGATCCGCACTCCCGGCCTTCGTCGCCGCGTCCGACCACAGATTCATGATCGAGGCGTATTCCCACGACACCGCGCTCCATTCGCCTTCGCCGAAGCGCTTTTTATACTCTTCGAAGAAGCCCTTCGGATTCTTGAAATTGATCTGCGGCTCGTTGAGCGCCGGATCGTCGAAGTCCGGGAACTGGAAGATGAACCCTTCCATGAACTCCTTGGAGGTCTTGTCGATCATCTTCGGGTAGAAATCCGCCGTGCAGGAGATCAGCTGGCCCTTGAAGCCCTGCTGGAACGCCTGCTCGGTCAGCGGATGCACATAGTCGGTGTAGCAGGTGTCGAGACAGATGATGTCGGGCTTGAGATCCAACATCTTGGACATGATCGGCGCGAAGTCGGTGGTCGCGGGATCGAAGAAGATCGGCTTGTCCAGGACCTTGATGCCGGCGGCTTCGAAGGCGGCGAGATAGGTCGCCACAGACGGCTTGCCGAGCGAGTCGTCCTGGGCGCAGATGACCGCGGTCTTCAGGTCCGGCTTGTTCGCGGCCAACCACTCGACGCCGGTTACGTTGTAGATCGGATGCACTTCGCACGGCGCGACCAGCATGGTGGTCTCAGGCGTGAGGTCGCTCGGCAGTAGCGTCGAGACCAGCATCTCTTCCTTCTGCGCCACGGGGGAGACGCCGGGCCAGGGATCGCCGCCCAGCATCATGATGAATTTCACGCCGTCCTCTTTGATGAGCTTGACGGCGCCGGTGCGGGCTTTGCCCGGGTCGTATTCGTCGTCATACGCGACGAACTCGACCTTGTAGGCATCCTCGCCGATCTTGACGCCGCCGGCTTCGTTGACCCAATCGGCCCAAATCTGGCAACCCTCGAGCCCGGGCTTGCCCCAGGCCGCGACCGCGCCGGTCAGCGGCGCGAGAAAGCCGATCTTCACGACCTTGTCGGCACCGAAAGCGAATTTTTGCAGCGGCACGCCGGCCATGAGCGTGGCCATGGCGGTGGTCGAAAGAAATTGGCGGCGGTTCATTGCGCTTGGCTTGAATTTGGTCGGCATTGGTACCCTCCACATAGGTCCGGCAGCACCGCCCAATGGCGCCCGCATCCGCCTTGCTTGCTCGCGCACCGGTCTTGCCGCAGGTTTTGCGGCCGATGGATAAGCTTAGCGCCGATGCCAAATCCAGAACAATAGGAGCCACTTTGGTTTTTGGAGGTGCCACTTTGGTTTCCATGGCGCCTTCTATAATGTCAAACTAAAGTACTTCGCCGCGCGGCGGTGGCGCCGCGACGGTAATGTTTGTCACCCACGGCAAGGTTGAGCGAGGGAGTTTCGTCATGACTGGTCGTGTTGCAGTCATCGGTGCGGGCCCGTGCGGCCTCGGTCAATTGCGGGCGTTCCAACAGGCGAAGGCCAAGGGCGCCGCTATTCCTGAAGTCGTCTGCTTCGAGAAGCAGAGCGATTGGGGCGGCCT
>DATEMT010000224.1:0-2714 GCA_035275445.1 Methyloceanibacter sp.
CCTCCGCGGCGAGAAATTGCTGCCATTGCTCCGTGCTCTCCGCCGGGCGCAGCGCTTCGCTGGTGAGGTATAGCCGTGCGCGGTCGGCCGCGACGGGCTCGCTCCCGGGCACATAATCGACCTCCTCGCGCCGCGCTCCCAGCTTGCGCAACAGCTCGGCCATTCCGGCTTGCGGATGTTCGGGATGCCCGGAGATCGTGGCCCAGCTCTCGTCGTCGAGGAATTTGTCGAGCCCCGGCAGCACCACCGCGCCGTTCGGCAGCGAGGCGATGACTTGCAGCAGTCGCGCCGTCGCCGGCACCGTGCCGGTCGAGCCCGCGGCAATCACGGGATGCGCAGAGCCACGCGCCAGCCTTTCGGTCTCCATCGCCATCAGCGCGTTGCGGCGCAACACCGGCGAGACCAGCCCCTGCTCGTCGAGATGTCGCGGCCATTGCTCGGTGACGATCTTGAGGAACTCGACCGTGATCTGCCAATGCCCGGCGAATTCCTCCGGCACGATGGCGTCAAGCCGCGACAGGTCGACCTCCTCGCTTTCCACCATGTCCATCAACCGCGCAAGGTCCGCGGCGAGATAGGACGCCTGCCCGGGCGTGATCTCGACCGTCGGCGATGCTGTGAGGCCGCGCTCGGCGGCGGCACCCACGCGCGCCGAACGGCTCAAGGCGAGCACGAGGCGCATCAGAGCAAGCCGCCGGGGCAACGCACCGATCGCGGCCGCGCCGAAAGCGCCGTCCTCGAGACTCTCCTCGGCCCCGAAAATAATCGCCGCGTCCTCGTCGGGATCGCCCAGCGCCCTGATGCGCGGCAGCAGCAGCGCTTCGCCCTTGGCCTCGGCCAGGAATGCCTCGCGCAGCGCCCGCGCCGCGCGCCGCGTCGGCAGATAGATCGTGGTCAGCGGCAGCGTGAGCGGATCGGGCGGGATGCCGCCGGACGAGGGGAGGTCGCCGGAAAGGATCGCCCGGGCCAGCGTCGTGAGGAAAGGCGCCGAAGGCGGGATCGTATAAAGCCGCGGGCCCCCGGGACGGGTCTCAGGCACCTTCGCGCTCGAACAGGGTCTCGGCTTCGGCCAAGGCGTCAGGGGTGCCGACATGCATCCAGCGCCCGTCGAGCCGCACGCCGTAGAGCTTGCCCTTGGCCAGCGCGCGATCCCACAACAGGTTCAGCGAGAAGCGGCCCTCGGGTGCGTCCTTGAACAGCCGCTCGTCGCAGAGCGACACGCCGGCAAAGGCGAACGGCACGACCTCGTTCTTGCCGCGCCGCGACAGCCGGCCGTCCGGCGCCATGGAGAAGTCCCCCTTGGCCGCATAGCCGATGCTGGTCGTGACCGGCGCGAGCAATAGCAGACAATCCATCGCCGCCGGATTCCACTTCCGCAACATGCGCGTGAGCGCCGGCGCGGCGCCCTCGCTCCACACCGAATCGGCGTTGTGGATGAAGAATGGACCCTTGCCGAGCAAAGGCAGCGCCTTCTTCGCGCCGCCGCCGGTGTCGAGCAACACGCCGCGCTCGTCGGAGACGAGCGTCTGCGGCGCCTTGCTATTGCGGCCCGCAAGATGCGCTTCGAGCTGATCCGGCAGATAGTGGACGTTGACGATCGCGGTGGCGACGCCGGCGGCCGCCAGCCGGTCGAGCACATGGTCGAGCAGCGGCCGCCCCGCAAGCGGCACCAGCGGCTTCGGCATGCTCAGGGTCAGCGGGCGCATGCGCTCGCCGAAGCCCGCGGCCAACACCATCGCCGTCCTCGCCTCGGTCATGGATGCATTCTCTCACACGGCGAGCGGCGGGAGATTTTCCGCGGCGGGAAACTCGCGCGCATAGAAGCGGCGCAGCCCGGCCAAAGCGGGATGAGCGAGATCGCGCTCGAGGTAGCGTGCGACCCGCGGGATGTGAGCGAGATAACCGCGCTTGCCGTCACGTTTCGCCAATCGCGCAAAGATGCCTAGGATCTTAGAGTTTCTCTGGGCGCCGAGCGTCGCGTAAAGCGAGACGAACCGATCGCCCGAAAAGTCTTTGTTTTGCGCGCCCCGGGCCGAACAGTAGCGAGCGAGAAGCTCCCGTTCAAGCGCTTCCGGAACGTCCAGCCTGGCGTCCTGGAGAAGCGACACCAGATCGTAGGCGAGCGGCCCCAAAAGTCCGTCCTGGAAGTCCAGTACACCCACCTTTTTCAAGCCTTTGCGCTCCGGCAGCCAGATCAGATTGGGGGAGTGATAGTCCCTGAGCACCCAGCCGAGATCGGCTTTTGCCGCCTCGGCCAGGAGCGGCCGCCACAGCGCCCTGAACTCCTCGGCAAGCTCCGCCGGCATCTCCCGGCCATGTACGGCCAGCCAGAACCAGTCGATCAACAGCGACGCCTCGATCAGCATGGCCTCGGCGTCGTAGCTGGGGAGGCGATAGGGGGGGTGGCCTTCGATCGGCAGCTTATCCGGCGGCCCCTTCTGCGCGAGCGCGACGAGCACATCGACGGCTGCTCCCCAAAGCTCGGCCATGTCGTGCCCGCGCGCCACCTCTCTGCCGAACACCCTGTCGCCGAGATCCTCGAGAATGAGGAAGCCTTGGTCGAGGTCGAAGGCGAAGACGGCCGGCGCCGACAAACCACGCTCCCGCAGCGCCCCCGCTGCCGCCACGAACGGCGTCACGTCTTCGGCGAGATGCACGAGCGCGCTATAGGGCTTGCCGTCGCGGATCGGCGGTCCGTCAGGCTGGCGCGGGGA
>DATEMT010000225.1:0-6013 GCA_035275445.1 Methyloceanibacter sp.
AGATATTTCCAAGGCAACTATATCGAAGGCAACGCTCTCGCTCTCAAGGGCGAATTTTCGGCTGCCATCTCTTACTACAGCGAGGCCATCGACCGCGGGTTGGAATTGGTCCGCGCCTACGACAAGAGGAGGCGCGCACAGGCGCAAAAGGGCGAGGATGGCCGCGCCAACGGCGATAGCGCCAAGATCGCCGCGCTCGGTCTCACTTTAGCCAACCCGTATAACGGCCGGGGCGTCGCCCATGGTGAAAGGCGCGACTATGACCGCGCCATCGCCGACCTGACCGAAGCCGTCTCGCGTGACCCCAGTTTCGCCGACGCCTATGCCAATCGCGGCCGCGCTTTTGTGATGAAGCACAACTTCGACGGCGGCCTCGCCGATTTCAACAAGGCCATCGCGCTCAATCCCAAATTTGCCGAAGCGTATAACGGCCGGGGTCTCGTCTACGAGAAGAAGGGAGAACTCGACCGCGCCATGGCAGACTACAGCGAGGCGATCGCGCTCAATTCCAATTTGGCCAACGCCTACCTCAATCGCGGCAACGTCTACTATGAGAAGGGCGACTTGGGCCGCGCTATCGCCGACTATGGCTGGGCCATCGCGCTATCGATTTGGCAGAGCCTTGTATGACCGTATGACCGGCCCGCCATAAGCCTCGACCACGATGGAGCAATTGAATTGGACTTGATGCTGCCCGCGTCGCAATTCACCCGGTTTGAACTGTGCGGCCGCGCCGGGTGGGGCGATTTCGTCATACCGGCGAAAGCCGGTATCCAGAGCCAAGGACGGCGTGCATCCGCTTCTGGATCCCGGCTTTCGCCGGAAAGACGGACTCACAATTTGATGCTTACTCGTCGCGATAAACGCGCTCGCGGCGTTCGTGGCGCTCCTGGGCCTCGACGCTCAAGGTTGCGATCGGGCGGGCATCGAGCCGTTTCAGGCTGATCGGCTCGCCGGTTTCCTCGCAATAGCCGTAGGTACCGTCGTCGAGCCGCACGAGAGCGGCGTCGATCTTGGCGATGAGCTTGCGTTGACGGTCGCGGGCGCGAAGCTCGAGCGCGCGCTCGGTCTCGGAGGTGGCCCGGTCGGCGATATCGGCATGCTGCGCCGAGTCGTCGTGGAGGTGCTGGAGGGTTTCCTTGGTCGAGCGCAGAATCTCTTCGCGCCAGTTGAGCAGCTTGCGGCGGAAATAGGCCCGTTGGCGATCGCTCATGAAGGCCTCGTCCTCAGAGGGACGGTAGTCTTCCGAAAGTTTTCTTTTCGCCCGCATGAGAGTCATTTTCCCGAAAGGTCCGCTTTCCGCTGCCTTTTCCGGCTCACGTCGTCCGCTCGCGATCCAGGCCCGGTATTTACGGATGCCGATTGACAAGTCAAGACGGACACGCCGCTTGACAAAGGCACGATCGCCACAAATCCAACCGTTGCATTATCGTCACGTTTGGGGCCATCAGACGGGGCCCGGTTTGTGGCCGTATACGGCCGGCATGCCCGCGCCTCAAGGAGTTCGAAGGACGATCGATTCGTGCCGCTTTCCACCTATAGCCAGGCCGCGGGC
The DNA here is from genome assembly GCA_035275445.1 of Methyloceanibacter sp. Taxonomy (GTDB): domain Bacteria; phylum Pseudomonadota; class Alphaproteobacteria; order Rhizobiales; family Methyloligellaceae; genus Methyloceanibacter. Next base: position 1,556 of record DATEMT010000225.1, read on the forward strand.
GATGCGGCCCGCAGTTTCGCGGATTTCGCCGGCGGCCTGATTTCGCCGACGGTGAAGCTCGGGGTCACCGGCCTCGCGCGCTCGGGCAAAACCGTCTTCATTACCGCGCTCGTGCACAACCTGATGGCCCGGGCGCGGCTGCCGTTTTTCGACGCGGCGGCGCAAGGGCGCCTGGTGCGCGCCTATCTCGAGCCGCAACCCGACGCGTTCGTGGCGCGCTTCCCCTTCGAGAAACATCTCGCCGATCTGACCGGCACGCCTCCGGTTTGGCCGGAAAGCACCCGCCGCATCAGCCAGCTCAGGCTCACCATCGACTACAGCTCGACGAAATTCTGGAAGCGCAATCTCGGTCGCGAAGTCTTGCATATCGACATCGTCGATTATCCAGGCGAATGGCTGCTCGACCTGCCGCTGCTCAGCCTCGACTATCGCACCTGGTCGCGCTCGGCTCTCGAAGAGAGCGCGAAGCCGGACCGCAAGAAGGCCGCGCGCCTGTTTCACGCCTCGCTCGGGCTCGTCGATCCGTCCGACCCCTCCGACGAGGCGGTCGCCGAACGGCTCTCCGATCTGTTCAAGACTTATCTGCGCGAGGCCCGGTCCGATCCGAACGCGCTCTCGACCTTGCCGCCCGGCCGCTTTCTCATGCCGGGCGACCTTGCCGGCTCGCCCGCGCTCACCTTCGCCCCGCTCGATGCGAGAGGCATCGAGCAGTTCCCCCGCAACTCGCTGTGGGCGATGATGGAAAGCCGCTTCGAGGCTTACAAGACCTATGTCGTGCGTCCGTTCTTTCGCGATCATTTCGCCCGGCTCGACCGCCAGATCGTGCTCATCGACGTGCTTGCGGCGCTGAACGGCGGGGCAGCCGCCATGGCCGATCTCGAACGCGCCATGACCGAGATCCTCGAATGCTTCCGCACCGGATCGAACAGCCTGTGGTCGAACCTGTTCGGTCCCCGCATCGACCGCGTCGTGTTCGCGGCGACCAAGGCCGATCATCTTCATCATCAGAGTCATGACCGGCTCGAGGATATCCTCGCCAAGATCGCCAACCGCGCCATGGACCGGCTGGTCTATACCGGGGCGCAGGTGAAGGTGCTGGCGCTCGCCGCGATCCGCGCCACCCGCGAGGGCGAGGCGCGCCGCGGCGGCGAGCGGCTTCCTTGCATCGTCGGCTATCCGCTTCCCGGCGAAACGATCGGCCGGCGCCATTTCGACGGCAACGAGGAATTCGCGATCTTTCCCGGCGACCTTCCCGCCAACCCCGAGGCCGCGCTCCGCGGCTGGCAGATCGAGCAAGGCGAGATGCGGTTCGTGCGCTTCAGGCCGCCTAATCCCGTTCGCCTCCCTTCCGGCGGCTTCGCGCCGTTCCCAAATATCCGCCTCGACCGCGCCATCGAGACGCTGATCGGAGACCGCCTGGCATGAACAAGAAAGACCCGCGCAAGCCCGCCGCCTTCAAGGTGGAGGAGATCGAGGTGTTCGCGCCGCCCGTGCCGGCGTCATCGGAGCCGACGCCGCTGCCGGTGCCGCGGCTTCGCACCGCGGCCGACCTCGGCCGCGGGCTCCGCTGGGGCACGATCCTGATCTCGGCGCTCGGCGCGCTGGTCGGCCTGCTCGCCTCGATCTGGCTCTACGACTACGTGCTCGCGCTGATCGCGCGCGAGGATTGGATCGGCTGGGCGGCGGCAGCGCTGCTCGCTCTCGTCGTGCTCGCCCTCGTGATGATCGTGTTGAGGGAGGTGGCGGGGCTCGCACGGCTCGGCCGTCTCGGCAAGATCAGGCACGAAGCCGACCAGGCCTCGCGCCACAACGACAAGCCGCTCGCCATCGACGTCGCCCACCGGCTGAAGCGCCTCTATCAAGGGCGCTCCGACCTCACCTGGGGACTGAACCGGCTCGCCGAGCACGAGCACGACATCATGGACGCGAGCGAGTTGCTCAGGCTTGCCGAGCGCACGCTGGTCGCGCCGCTCGATCCCGACGCCCGCGCCATCGTCGCCGCCTCGGCCAAGCGCGTGTCGGTGGTGACAGCGGTCAGCCCCGCCGCGTTGATCGACATGCTGTTCGTCGGCGGCGAAAACCTGCGCATGTTGCGCCGCCTCGCCACGCTCTATGGCGCGCGGCCGGGCACGCTCTCCCTGCTCAAGCTTGCGCGCATGGTCGTCACCCATATCGTGTTGACCGGAGGCATCGCGCTCGGCGACGACATGATCCATCAGGTGATCGGGCACGGACTTGCCGCCAAACTGTCGGCGCGGCTCGGCGAAGGGTTGTTCAACGGCGCGCTCACGACACGGATCGGCATCGCCGCGATCGATGTGTGCCGTCCGCTGCCCTATCTCGAGAGCCCGAGGCCGCGCTTCCGCGACATGGTGGCGGAAGTCTCCGGCATGCGCTGAGGAGGCTTCCCGTTCAGCTCACGAGCTTGCAGCCGTCAACCTCGACGCGCTGCGACCTGCCGTCCCTGAATTTCAGCGTCACCGTGACCTTGTCGGCGCAGGCGAGCCCACCCGCCGAGATGCGGAAGCCGGTCTCCTGCTCGCTCGACATTTGCGTCTGCGGCATCACCGCGGGGGTGTTGAATTCATAGGTCACGGCGGCGACACTCCCCTTCACGTTTGCCGGCGGCTCGAGCCAAAACTCGAAATGATAGAGCGGGCGGGCCCGCTCGATGCCCTTGATTTCGGTTGCCTTCGCCTTGACCCAGGACGCGACGGCGGTGGCGGCGGGAAGTGTGGCGAGCGCGGGTTGCGGCGGCGGCGCCTGCGGCCCTGTTCCCTTCGTTGGCGCCGACTTGGGCGCGGTGGCGTCGAACGGCACCGGCTCGACCGCATCCCACGGCAGCGTCTCGCCGGGCTGGCCGCCTCCTGCCGGCACCGAAACGTGGCGCCGCTCTTCCTCGGGCTCCGCATCGTCGCGCACCCAAGGTTTCAGCGGTATCTCGGCGAGACCCTCGAGATTCGGTTCGCCGTCCGGCGTCGGGGTCGAGCCGGTCGTCTCGGCCGGAGGCTCCTGCGGCGCTGGCGGGCTCTCCTGAGACTTGGCGAAGGCACTTTCGCCGCCGTCATGCGTCGCCGCGTGGAGCGGCTTGCCTGCCCCGCCCCTTGTGCCGGCAAGATCGATGACAAACAGACCGGGAATTCCGGCGACACCCGAGTGGAGCGCGAGAAATGCCTGGAGCGCTATGACGGCGGCAACCAGCGCAAGACCGAGCGTGCGGGCACTCAGACGATAGCCTCGCGCGCGCATGCCACGATCCCAACTAGAGCCGCATGAGGGCGTGGGAATCTCCACGCATCCTGTGGGCTATTCTAGTTGACGGCGGCGGCAATGAAAGAGCTTCGACCGACGGGCCGCACAGCGCACGGAAAAGCGACCTCACGCTTTGATACCTCGCGTTCGGCGCCTCCTCGACGCGAATGAGCACGCCGGTGGATAGCGGGGAAAAGGCGCCGTGCCGGGATGTGCCGAATCGTTGCTCGTGTATGGTTTCAAGTGTGAGCGGACGGGTTGTGGAAGGCGCCGGCGGAGAAATCCGGCGGCTCCGGGAAATAGCCGGAAAGCGCACGGGGCAGGCAAGCCCATAGTCGTCCATTGCCATGGGCGGCTCAAGGCGGTGGGGGCGTAAGCGCAAAGTGCCACGGTCTGGCGGCATCGCCGCAATACCGTGAGGCGAAGTCGCCGGGGTATTTTGCGCCGCAGGTCCTTCCGCCGATTGGTTTCAGCCCGGCCAAGGCTGGAGCCGCGTCGTAGCAACGCGACGTAAAACAAGGACCGTGGTCGGGTCACGCCGCCGCGCCATGGGCAACCATGGGGCCGAGCGCGTGATCCAGAGACCGCAAGGTCTCGCGGCGCCGACCGATCGTCCCGAACGGGCGTGAGGCTCGACATCGCACAGGGAGGCGGGGCTCCAAGGCTCCGCCTTTCCTGTTTTTGGCGCCGCCCTCCCGCCGTCAGGCCCCTTTAGCGCCTCAATCCTCCCCGCTAAGATCGCCGCATCATGACGGGGACCGGTTCGAGGTTTAAGCGGGGGATCGCGCGTCTCCTGGCCGCGGCGTCGCTCCTTGCCGCGTTTTCCGCCTGCGGCACGGTGGACCGTGTGAGGGGCCCGAAAGAAGGCGCCGCCACCGAGCTCGAAGCGCGCAGCGTCGCGCCGCAGGACCCGCTGGCACGGCCTATCCAAGTCGCGTGGACATCGGCGCGCGCGAGTCATTGCGGCTTCGTGTTCAATCCGGATCAACTGAGGTCGAATTTCTTGGCGGCGGAGGCGCGGACCGGCGCAAGCCCCGACCAGATGCAGAAGGTCGAGCGCGCCTACGACTACACGCTCCAATCGGTGGCCGCGACGATCAAGGACAATCTCAACTATTGCAACAACGACCGGACCGCCGCGATCCGGCGCGATCTCAATCGCTACCTGTCGGGCGACTACACGCCGTCGGCACGCATGGCGCAGTA
>DATEMT010000226.1:0-18076 GCA_035275445.1 Methyloceanibacter sp.
CTGCGCGACAAGGACGCGCAGGCGACGCCCGAAGGCATGGTGGGGCGCATCGATTGGGACGTCTTCGTCGATGGCCAGGATTTCGCCCTGAGCGAGCTCAAGATCGTGCCGGTCTCGCAAGATGCGACGAAAGCGCAGATCCGTGCCACCTTCGTCAACGTGGGCGACCGCAAGAACATGCTGTTCGACCTCGTGCGCGAAGACGGCCATTGGCGCATCGACGAGATCGCGGCCACGTTGCCGCCGCGCTACTTCGTGTCGAAGATCCTCGCCGACGATCCGGGCGCGTTTCCCGACGCCCCTCCCCGGTAAACCGTCATTCCGGCGCAAGCCGGAATCCAGGGTCCGAAGCCGCAACGAACGGCACTCGATACCGGCTTTCGCCGGTATGACGCTCGTCAGGCAGCAAAGTGAATGGCGAGCCAGACCGTGGGCTTGTCGCTCGCGGTCCAGGTCACGCGGTGGCGGCAATGCGCCGGCAGAAACAGCCAGTCGCCGGGATGAAGCTCGCGCGGCTCGGTTTCGCCCGCGATGAGGAGACGCGCGGCGCCCGCGACGAGCAGCACGAACTCGTCGTCAGCCTGGTCGTACCACTCCCCTTCAGGCGTCGCCTGTCCGGTCGAGACGATCCGCTCGATGCGAAGCCCGGCACGCCCGCACAGCGTCTCGGTGAGTTCCGTAGCCGTCGGCCCGGCGGGAAGACCGCGCCCGAGGTTTCCGGCTTTCGCTTCCACCGTCGGATGCGCGGTCGATCGCGTCTAACGGGTCCCGGACTTCCGGCGGTCGACTTCCGCCTGCGAGACCTCGCCCGACTGGACCAGGGCGTTGACGCAGCCCTTGGAGAGGCTCTTCCCCGCCTTGTCCATGCAAACGCGCAACGCCGCGCTCTCGAGCCCATACTCGCCGCAATATTTGTGGTAATCGGCGCCACAAGCCTTCTGCACCGCCTTGGTGTAAGGATCCGCATGCGCGACCCCGGCGAAGCAGAAGAGCGCCAAGCCAGAAACGGCAAATGACAGTGCAGGTCCGATCCGCATCGAAGCCCCTCTTCGGTCCGACTCTCTTGAAGCCGCAAGCTTAAGCCGAAAGCGCGGCCATGGTGCGGATCGGCGCGACATGCTGCGCAAAAAATTGTGCGTATTGTCTTTTGGTCACAGGCGAGTGTGCCGCAACCCCACAACCTCCGGCCGATCCGGCGCCAGGTCCACTTCACTTAAGAGGTGAAGGTTTAAGTCTATCGCCGCTCGCTATCGGGAAAACGCGCGCCGCCAAGACAGCGATGCCCGGGCCAAGCCCGGGCACCGCGCCTTGAGGATGCAGGTGCGGACCTCAAGCCATGCCGCATTGCTTGGCCTTGTTGAGCAGCGCCTCGGCCTGGCGGATCGAGGCGATGTCGATGAGCCGGCCGTCGAGCGACACGGCGCCCTTTCCTTCGCGCGCCGCCTGCTGCATGGCTTCGACGATGCGCTTGGCCTTGGTCACCTCCGCCTCGGACGGCGTGAACACCTTGTTGGCAAGCTCGACCTGGCTCGGATGGATGGCCCATTTGCCCTCGAAGCCGAGCACGGCGGCGCGCTTGGCCGCGGCGAGATAGCCGTCGGGATCGGAGAAATCGCCAAACGGCCCGTCGATCGGACGAAGCCCGTAGGCGCGGCAGGCGACCATCATGCGCGACAGGGCGAAGTGCCAGGGATCGCCCCAGTAATAGGCGCGATTGCCGTCAGCGTCCTTGTCGGTCAAGACGCCATAGTCGGGATGCGGGCCGCCGATGCCGACGGTCCGTGCGCGGGTCGAGGCGGCGTAGTCGGCGACGCCGAAGCTCATCGCCTCGAGACGCTTCGAGCTCTGAGCGATAGCCTCGACATTGGCCATGCCGAGCGCCGTCTCGATCAGGACCTCGAAGCCGATCCGCTTCTCGCGCTTCTTGTACTGCTCGATCTGGGTGACCAGCATGTCGATGGCATAGACGTCCTGCGGCACGCCGGTCTTGGGGATCAGGATCATGTCGAGGCGCGGGCAGTTCTCCACCACATCGACGACGTCGCGATAGGCATAATGGGTGTCGAGACCGTTGATGCGGATCATCATGGTCTTGGTGCCCCAGTCGAGGTCGTTGAGGCCCTGGACGATGTTCTTGCGCGCCTGCTCCTTGTCGTCGGGGGCGACCGCATCCTCGAGGTCGAGAAAGATGATGTCGGCGCCGCCCTTGGCCGCCTTCTCGAACAGCGACGGATTGGACCCGGGCACGGCAAGCTCCGAACGGTGGAGCCGCGGGGTCGCCTGTTGAATCAAGGTAAAGCTCATTGAACACTCCCTTCTGGTTTAGCCTGTGGCACCGAGACCGGCGGCAACAGTGTTGATGGACAATAGCAAAGCGGATTTGTAGGCGTCGCGTTCGGCTTCCTTCCCGGCGCCGCGGAACCGGCGCAAGAGCTCGACCTGCATGCGGCTGACGGCATTGACGGCGGGAAGACGGGCGGCAAGCGTGCGGCGGTATTCGGGGAAGCGTTCGGCGATTTCCCTGCCGCCGCTCACCTTCAGCACCATCTCGCTCGTCAGGTTGAATTCCTGCTCGATCATGCTGAAAATCATCTCGCGCACGCCGTCGTCCTCGACGAGGCTGGCATAGTCGCGGGCGATATCGAGATCGACGAGGAGAAGCGTCCTCTCGACCGAGTCGATGATGAGCCGGAACAGGCGCGACTCGTGGAACAGGCGCGGCAGAAGTTCTTCGCCCTGCTGGCCGCGCACCTGAAGCAGGCTGTTGAGCCCGGAGCCCACGCCATACCAGCCGGTGATGATGTGGCGGTTCTGGGCCCAGGCGAACACCCACGGGATGGCGCGAAGCTCGGCCAGCGTCTTGGCGCCGAAACGGCGGGTGGGGCGCGAGCCGATATTGAGCAGCGAGATTTCCTCGATCGGGCTTGCCGCCTGGAAATACTGGACGAGACCGGCGTGGGAGACGAGGCCGGTATAGGCGGCGCGCGATGCGCCGGAGAGCGCCTCCAGGATGTCGTCGAACTCGCGCTTCGGCTTCAGCGCTTCTTCGCGCTCGGATTTGAGGGCATGTTCGAACACGCTCGCGGCCAAGAGCTCCATCTGATAGAGGCCGGTGCCCTTGTTGGCATATTTGTACGAGACCACCTCGCCCTGCTCGGTCACGCGGAAGCGACCGCGGATCGAGCCAGCGGGCTGTGCCGCGATGGCGCGCCCGGTCGGCGCCCCGCCGCGGGAGACCGAGCCGCCGCGACCGTGAAAGAAAGCGATCGGGATGCCGGCATCGGCGCCGACCTTGGTCAACTGCGACTGGGCCTTCGACAATTCCCAGTTCGCGGCGACGAAACCGCCATCCTTGTTCGAATCGGAATAGCCGATCATCACTTCCTGCACGTTGCCCTGCCAATGGGTGCTGCGGCGGATGAGCGGCACCGACAGCGCCTCGCGCATGATGGCCGGCGCGGCACGGAGGTCGCCGATCGTCTCGAATAGCGGCACGATGGGAAGGGCGCAGACTTCGGTGCCGGTGGCATCGAGAAACGCTCCGCCTTCCTTGGCGAGGACATAGGCGCCGAGAATGTCGTCAACCGACCGTGTCATCGACAAAATGAACGAGCCGATGGCGTCGCGGTCGAAGCTGCGCCGCGCTCCCGCCGCTTGCACGAAGAGGTCGATCACTTCGGAGGCTTCAGGCGGGAGTTCGGCGATAAGGTGCGGGCCGGTCAACGGACGGGCGAGCGCGCGGTAGAGCCAGGCGCGCCATTCGCGGCTGCCGATCTCGGGCGGGCTATCGTCGCCGTGACCGGCCGTCGCCCACCACAGCGCCTGGAGCGCCGCGGTGGTCTTGGTGGAGTTCTCGCGCAGGTCGAGGCGCACGGTGGAAAAACGGAAGATCTCCACCGCACGCCTGACCGGGCGCACCAGATCGGCGGCGAGCGAAAGACTGCCCGCCTGTTCGAGGGCGCGCTCGACGGTGCGGAGATCGAGGATCAACTCGTCGGCGCTCTCATAGGCCGCGCCGGGGCCGCCGATAGAATGCCCCTCGACGCGGGCGAGCCTCGCTTCGAGCTTGCGCAGAACGATCGAAAGGAACTGGCGGTACGGTTCACCCGGATTGCGCGCACTGATCGGCTCGGCCTCGCCGCTCGCCTCGAGTGCGCGGGCAAGTTCGGCGTGAAAGTCCGGCGGCGCGGGGAGCGCCCGTTCGGTAATCGAGAGCGAGCGGGCGAGAGCGAGAATCTTCTCGCGATAATGCCGGAGCGAGGCCAGCGCGTTCTGGCGCAAGGTCCAATCGGTCACGCCCGTCCGCACCGACGGATTGCCGTCGCGGTCGCCGCCGATCCACGATCCGAATTGCAGGAACGGCGGCAGCTCGAAGGCGACGCCCGGATAGTTCTTGTCGAGCGCGCGGTCGACCAGGTCCAGCAGCTCCGGCGCCTTCTCGAAGATGGTCTCGTAGAAGAAATACAGGCCGCGGGCGACTTCGTGCTGCACCGTCGGCTTCTCCAGATGCAGCTCGCCCGTCATCCACACGAGCTCGATCTGATCGCGGAGCGCGTCGATCAGCGCGGTACGTTCGCGCTCGGTCCAGCGCGAAAATTCCAGTTCGAACAACAGGAGATAGATCTTTCGGTACTTCTCCAGCACCGTGACGCGCTTCGATTCGGTCGGATGGGCGGTGATGACCGGACGGATGCGCAAGCTCGACAGCAGCGCCTGGATGTCTTGCGGCCCAGCGCCGTCTTGGGCGGCTTCGGCGATGATGTGATCGAAGGTCCCACGCAGCGTCGCGCGCCCGCGTTCGCGCTCGATGTGGCGGCGCCGGCGCATGGCGGCATTCTCTTCGGCGATCGACAGAAGCTGGAACCAGATGCCTTGGGCCTGAAGCGCCCGCGCCAGAAGCCCCGGCGGAAACCGCGCGATATCGGCGCGTCCGGTCAGGATCGGCTCGATCTCGGGCTCGTGCCGGCGTACCACCTCGATGAGGAGCCGGAAGAGGAGATCGGCGGCGCCTTTGGGCGACGTGCCGCCGATGACCGCCTCATGCGGCTCGCGCTCGCGGGGAGGCGGCTTCTCTTCCTTGCTCATCGCCATCGACGGGACTCCCAGGCGCGGCGATCGGCTGGAGATATCGACCGAGCCCGCGCCCCGAACCACCGGGCGAGGCGCGGAAAGGTCGCGCCCCGGCCGTGCCGGTCGATCCGGGGACCCGGCCGTTCGAACCGGCTCCAGACACGCCTACGCTCGCACGGCGCTCTCACCGGGAGGCCAGGACCCCCGCGACCGTCGAGCCGAACTCGCTCGGATTGGGCGCAACCGTAAGCCCGCAGGCGCGCATGATCTCGGCCTTTTCGGCGGCGCTGTCGCCCGCGGCCGAGATGATGGCGCCGGCATGACCCATGCGCCGTCCCTTCGGCGCGGTGAGTCCGGCGACGAAGCCGATCACCGGCTTCGACATGTTGTCCTTGATCCAGGCCGAGGCCTCGGCCTCCTGCGGGCCGCCAATCTCGCCGATCATCAGCACCGCCTCGGTCTCCGGGTCTTCCTCGAACAAAGCGAGATGGTCGAGGAAGGACGAGCCGTTGATGGGATCGCCACCGATGCCGACCGAGGTCGAGATGCCGATGCCTTTCGCCTTCATCTGCGAGGCGGCTTCGTAGCCGAGCGTGCCCGAGCGCGAGATCACGCCCACCTTGCCTTGCAAATAGATATGGCCCGGCATGATGCCGAGCATGGCCTTGCCCGGGCTGATGATCCCGGCGCAATTGGGCCCGACCATCATCGGACGGCGGTCCTTCGGATAGCGCATCATGTAGCGCTTCACCCGCATCATGTCCTGCGCGGGGATGCCGTCGGTGATCGAGCAGATCAGCCGGACGCCGGCGTCGGCCGCCTCCATGATGGCGTCGGCGCAGAACGCGGGCGCAACGAAGGTGATGGTGGTCGTGGCCCCGGTCTCCTTCACCGCCTCCTTCATGGTGTTGAACAGTGGACGGTCGAGATGGGTTTGGCCGCCTTTGCCGGGCGTGACGCCGCCGACCACGTTGGTGCCGTAGGCGATCATCTCCTTCGCGTGGAAGGTGCCCTTGTCGCCGGTCATGCCCTGCACGAGGACCGGCGTGGTTTCGTCGATCAGAATACTCATGTCTCTCTCCCGATCCTCAACGGCTACGCTGCAAGCCGGCCTTGGCAGGCGGCCACGGCCTTCTCGGCGGCTTCGGCCAAGGTCTCGGCGGTGATGAGCTTCAGCCCGCTCTCCGCCAGAATCCTGCGCCCCTCTTCCACATTGGTGCCGGCCAGCCGCACCACCATCGGCACTTTGACGTCAACGGTCTCGTAGGCCTGCACCACGCCCTTGGCGACCCAATCGCAGCGATTGATGCCGGCAAAGATGTTGACGAGCACGGCCTTCACCTTGGCGTCCGACAGGACGAGCTTGAGCGCGGTTGCGATGCGCTCGGGCGAAGCGCCGCCGCCGACGTCGAGAAAGTTCGCGGGCGTGCCGCCGGCGTGCTTGATCATGTCCATGGTCGCCATGGCGAGGCCTGCGCCGTTGACGATGCAGCCGATCTCGCCCTCGAGCCCGATATAGTTGAGATTGTGCTCGGCGGCTTGTGCCTCGCGCGGGTCCTGCTGCGAGGGGTCGTGCATGTCGGCGACGTTGTGGCGCCGGAACAGCGCGTTGTCGTCGAACGACATCTTGGCGTCGAGCGCGACCACGCGGTCGTCCTTGGCGACCACGAGCGGATTGATCTCCAGCATGATGGCGTCGCAATCGCGGAAGGCGCGATAGGCGTTCATGATGGTCGAGACCGCGCTCTGCGCCTGCTTGATGCTGAGGCCGAGCTGGAAGGCGAGCTCGCGCGCCTGGAAGGCCTGCAAGCCCACGGCGGGCTCGACCACCACCTGAAGGATGGCCTCGGGCTCGTCCTTGGCGATTTCCTCGATCTCCATGCCGCCGCGTTGCGAGGCGATGACGCGGATACGCTCGGCTTTGCGGTCGAGCACGTAGCCGAGATAGAGCTCGCGATCGAAGGGCTCGGCCACTTCGATATAGACACGCTGCACCGGCTTGCCCTCAGGCCCGGTCTGGATGGTGACGAGCCGCTTGCCGAGCATGCCGGCGGCAGCGTCGCGCACCTCGTGATAGGTCTTGCACAATTTGATGCCGCCGGCTTTGCCGCGCGCGCCGGCATGAATCTGCGCCTTGACCGCCCAGTTCCAGCCGCCGAGCTCGGTCGCGGCATAGACCGCCTGATCGGGGCTGAAGGCGACGGCACCCTTGGGCACCGGTACGCCGAAACTCGCGAGCAATTCCTTGGCTTGATACTCGTGAACGTCCACGTCGTTTCCTCCTTACGGCTAGCTTTGGGCACGCCCAAGCTAGCTCAGTTTGTTTTTAACCACGCCGTAGGCCTTCTCGGTCGCGCTCTCCGCTCCGGCTAACAGTGCGTGGAGTTCCTTGAGCTTGGCCTCGGCGAAAACCTTATCCGTTATCATTCTTGCATTGGTGAAAACATTCAAGGCGGCGCTTCGCAGTGCAGCATAAGCGGCGAGCACGGCGACGCCCGCGTCGGAGATCACGTTGAGATTGCCCTTGTCCGACGCGATGGCGGCAAGGTCGATCACCTCGCGGGCCGCATGACAGCAGCGCAAGGGAACCTCGGTCGCCTGCTTGAGCGCCGCCTGGATCGCCTTCTCGCGCGCGGCCTTGTCGGCATCGCTCTCCTTGGCCATGCCGTAGGCCGCCATCACCGCATCGAAGGCGGTGACGTCGTCCTCGATCATGAGGGTGAGCTTCCGCCGCAGCGCCTCGGACTTGGCGAGCACGTCCTTCATCTCGCCCTCGACCTCGGCATATTTCTTTTTACCGATGGTCAGGTTGCACACCATGCTGACCAGCGCGGCTCCCATGGCGCCGATGATGGCGGCGGCGCTGCCGCCGCCCGGGGTGGCGGTCTGACTGGCAAGCGCATCGAGAAACGGCTCGACGGCGGTGTCCTTGAACTTCGCCATCACGCCATTTCTTTCGCCAGCGCGTAGATCTCCTCGGCGTCGAGCACGGCCTCGGAGCTTTCGAACAGCCGGCCGATGCAGGCGCGATGCAGCTTCAGCTTGAGCCCGCCGATGCCGAGCGCGCCGAACACGATCTTGCCGTTGCGCTCCTTGCCCTTGTCGGTGGCTTCGATGCCCTCGATGCCGAGCGGCGGCTGGGCGTTGACGTCGGCGATCATGCGGATCTTGGGGTTGTTCTGCCAATCCTCGGCCTTCAACAGTTGCATGCCGATGGCCCCGGCGGCGAAAACGACATCGGCATCCTTGACGGCCTGGGCGCGGGAGGCATCGTCGGGGGCGGCGATCGCCGTGACCTTGACCCCGAACCGCTGCTCGAGGGCTTTGGCGGCCACGTCGGCGCGGTCTTGCGTGCGCGACGTAATCGTGACCTCGGCGCCCTCCTGGCCGAAGAAGGCGGCGGCGCGCATGCCGACCGGGCCGGTGCCGGCGAGCACCACGGCCTTCTTGCCCTTGAGCTTGCCCGCCTTGGCGAGCAGCGCCACGCCCGCGGCAGCGGTGGTGTTGGAGCCGTTCGAATCGAGCATGGCCGAGACGCGGAAGGGTCCGAAGAATTTCTTCTTCACCGCGCCCAGCACCGCCTCGCCCTTGGTCATGTCGCCGCCGCCGATGAAGATCGCCGTGTTCTGCTTGTCCTTGCCGCCGCGGGTGAAGATCGTGCCGTCCACGAGCGCACCGACATTGTCGGGGGTCACGTTGGCGTAGCCCGCGACCCGGTCGGCGCCGCCGTCATAGGCGACCACGGTGTCGAAAACGCTGGCATAGGCGTCGGTATCGAACAGGAACAGCAGCTTCTTCATGGGCTCACTCCACGACATTCTGGGGCTTGCCCGCCACGAACGCTTCGACGTTGTCGATGAGCTGGTCGGCGAGGATCTGCATCGCCTCCTGGCTCGCCCAGGCGACGTGGGGGGTAATGATGAGATTGGGCAGATTGAGGTCGAGAAGGATGTTGCCGTCCTTGGGCGGCTCGACGGTCAGCACGTCGAAGCCCGCCCCGGCGATGGTGCCGCTCTTCAGCGCCTCGGCCAGCGCCGCCTCGTCCACCAGCCCGCCGCGCGCGGTGTTGATGAGAATGGCGCTCGGCTTCATCATCTTGAGCTCCTTGGCGCCGAACATGTTCTTGGTCTCGGGCGTGAGCGGCATGTGCAAGGTGATGACGTCGCTCTCCTTAATGAGCGTCTCGAGCGGGACGAGACCGGGCTGGGGCACGATATCGTAGGGCAAGATGCGCATGCCGAGCGCTTGCGCCCGCTTGCCGATATCCTTGCCCAGCGCGCCGTAGCCGACAATGCCCAGGGTCGAGCCGGAGATGTCGCGGATGGGGTGGTCGAAGAAGCAGAATTGCTGCGACCTGTTCCAGCGCCCGTTGCGCACGTCCTCGATATAGGCGGGAAGATTGCGCCGGAGCGCGAACATCAGCGCCAGCACATGCTCGGGAACGGTGTTGAAGGCGTAGTTGCGGATGTTGACCACGGCGATGCCGTTTTGCTTGCAATAGGCCTTGTCGACCACGTCGGTGCCGGTCGCCGCCACCGCAATCAGCTTCAGCTTCGGCAATTGCTTCAGCGTCTCGGCGCGCATCGGCACCTTGTTGATGATGGCGATGGTCGCGTCCTTCAGACGCTCGACGACGTCGCCCGGGGACCAGGTCGATTGATATTCCCGGTAGCTGTGCGGGAAGTTGGGCTTGCGGACCTTGGCGTCCACCGACTCTCGATCGAGGAATACGATCGCGTGCTCCACGGAACTTGAACCTCTATTGTTGGCGCGGGACGAGAACCGTCACGCGACATGCCTCACCCTCCCCGGGGCTGCCGCTCTCCGCCCCGGAGACCTTGACCAAAATTCAAGCGCGCGAGACGTTCGCCCCGCGCCCCCGCCTTATTCGGCGGCGATCCTCGTTTCCGTCGCCGCCGCGCCGTCGCGGAATGCGCCTTGCGCCGCCGCGACGCCCGAGCCGAGCGCGACCTCGATGCCCACGTCGCGCATCGCCATCTCGGCGCCGGCGATAGCACCGAGCAGCATCAGCTCGTTCAAGTCGCCAAGATGCCCGATGCGGAACACCTTGCCGGCCACCTGCGACAGTCCGGCGCCGAGCGCAAGATTGTAGCGGCGGTAGGCGCGATCGATCACGTCGGCGCCGTTGAACCCCGGCGGCACCATGATCGCGGTCACGGTGTCGGAATGCCATTTCGGCGCCTTGGCGCAGAGCTCGAGCCCCCACGCCCCGACCGCGGCGCGGGCACCGTCGGCGAGCCGGCGATGCCTGGCAAAGACATTGTCGAGTCCTTCCTCGCGCAGCATGGCGAGCGCCTCGCGCAGACCGTGCAGCAGAGGCAGAGCCGGGGTGTAGGGGAAGTAGCCGGTGGCGGGCGCCCGCATCTGATCGGCAAAGTCGAAATAGGCGCGAGGGCAGCTCGCGTCCTTCATCGCGGCAACGGTCTTCTGGCTCGCGCACACGAAGCCGAGGCCGGCAGGGAGCATCAGGCCCTTCTGCGAACCGGTGATGGCGAGATCGACCCCCCACTCGTCCATGCGGAAGTCGATGCTTCCGATCGAGCTCACCCCATCGACATAGAGCAGCGCCGGATGGCGCGCGGCGTCGATGGCGCGCCGCACCGCGGCAACGTCGCTGGTGACGCCGGTCGCCGTCTCATTGTGGACTACCATGACGCCCTTGATCGCGTGAGCCTTGTCGGCGCGAAGCGCCTCTTCGATCCGCTCGGGGCTCGCGCCCGTGCCCCACTCTTCTTCCTGGACGATGACTTCGAGCCCATGGCGGCGGGCGAGCTCGATCCAGAGATGGCTGAATTGGCCGAAGCGGGCGGCAAGCAACTTGTCACCCGGCGAACGGGTGTTGGTGAGGGCGCATTCCCAGGCGCCGGTGCCGCTCGAGGGAAGAATGACGACGTCGCCGCCCTCGGTCTTGAAGACCTGCTTCAGGCCGTCATAGAGGGGCTTGGTCAGCTTGGGAAAGTCGGAGGAGCGATGGTCCTCCATGGCGACATGCATGGCGCGCAAGATGCGGTCGGGGACATTGGTCGGCCCCGGGACGAACAGAAAGTTGCGCCCGGGTCGTCGTGCTTCGGCCATAGTCGGGTCCCCTTGGAAATCCTGCGGCAATGCTTGGGATTGGTGTCGGCTCGCGAAAACAGGGTGTTAGCGTCAGCGGTTCTAGCTGGCAACCCCTTTCGCGCCTAGAACAAACCGGTGATCCGGCCGTCGGCCCCGAGCTCGATATTGTTCGCCGCCGGAACCTTCGGCAGGCCCGGCATGGTCATGATGTCGCCGCAGACGACCACGACGAACTCGGCGCCCGCCGAAAGCCTGATCTCGCGGATCGGGATGATGTGCCCGAGCGGCACGCCCTTGGCGTCAGGGTTGGTGGTGAAGCTGTACTGGGTCTTGGCCACGCAGATCGGGAAGCGGCCGAAACCCGCCTTTTCCAACTCGGCGAAGCGGTCCACCACGCTCTTGTCGGCGCTGATGTCCTCGGCGCCGTAGATTTCCTGGGCGATGGTGCGGGTCTTGTCCCACAGCGACATGTGGTCGGGGTAGAGCGGCCGGAAGTCGCTCGGCTTCTCGGCGATGGTGCGAACCACGACGTGGGCGAGGTCGGAGGCGCCCGCCCCGCCTTCGGCCCAGTGATCGGCCATCACGCATTCCACCCCGATCGTCGAGCACAGGCGCTTGATCAGCGCGATCTCGGCCTCGGTGTCGCTCGAGAAGCGGTTGACCGACACCACGACCGGCACGTGGTACTTGCGGATATTCTCGACATGGCGCTCGAGATTGACGAAGCCCTTTTCCAGAGCGGCGAGGTTCTCCCGCTTGAGATCGTCCTTGGCCACCCCGCCATGCATCTTGAGCGCCCTGATGGTCGCGACCACCACGGCGCAAGCGGGCTCGAGGCCGGCCTTGCGGCATTTGATGTCGAAGAACTTCTCCGCGCCGAGATCGGCGCCGAAGCCCGCTTCCGTCACGACGTAGTCGGCAAGCTTGAGCGCGGCCTTGGTCGCGATCACCGAATTGCAGCCGTGAGCGATGTTGGCGAAGGGGCCGCCGTGAATGAAGGCCGGGTTGTTTTCGAGCGTCTGCACCAGGTTCGGCGCGAGCGCATCCTTGAGCAGAGCGGCCATCGAGCCCGCCGCCGAAAGATCCGCGGCGGTGACCGGCTTCTTGTCGCGGGTCTGGCCGATCTGGATCTGGCCGAGACGCCGCTGGAGGTCGGCGAGGTCGGCGGCGAGACAGAAGATCGCCATCACCTCCGAGGCCACGGTGATATCGAAGCCGGCCTCGCGCGGAAAGCCGTTGGCGGCGCCGCCGAGCGAGGTGACGATCGAGCGGAGCGCCCGGTCGTTCATGTCGAGCGCGCGGCGCCAGGTCACGCGGCGAACGTCGAGGTCGAGCTTGTTGCCCCAATAGACGTGATTGTCGATCAGCGCCGCGAGCAGATTGTTGGCGGCGCCGATGGCGTGAAAATCGCCGGTGAAATGCAGATTGATGTCTTCCATCGGCACGACTTGGGCGTAGCCGCCGCCGGCCGCGCCGCCCTTCACCCCGAAGCAGGGCCCAAGCGAGGGCTCGCGGATGCACACGATGGCTTTCTCGCCGATGGCGTTGAGCGCGTCGCCGAGACCGACGGTCGTCGTCGTCTTGCCTTCGCCGGCAGGCGTCGGCGTAATCGCGGTGACGAGGATCAGCTTGCCGTCGGGGCGCCGCCCGAGCGAGGCGATATAATCGAGCGAGACCTTGGCCTTGTAGTGGCCGTAAGGAATGAGGTTCTCGGCCGGGATGCCGAGCGCGTCGGCCGCGACCTCGAGAATGGGCCGCATCGTTGCGGCCTGGCTGATCTCGATGTCGGACTTCGGACTCTTGTGCTGATCGTGCAAACGCTTGATGGCACTCTCACGCGACGGAACGGACATTAGCCTTACGCCCCTAGACTTGCGGACCTTGAGCTGAGGATTGGGCAAGGTAATTCATTCACTTGCCTTCTTGCAATCGTCTGTGCAGGTTCGTTTCGCCAAAACGGAGGATGCTTGATCGATGCCGCCGCGAGAGCTTCTAAAGGCCATGTTCCAAGCCGCCGTCGATGCGGCGCTGCCCTCGCTCTGCGTGCCGGCGCATCTGCCCAAGCGACCCAAGGGCCGCACCGTCGTCATCGGCGCGGGCAAGGCGTCAGGCGCCATGGCCAAGGCGCTCGAAGAGGCTTGGGACGGCCCGATCGAAGGGCTGGTCGTGACCCGCTACGGCTATCGCGTGCCGACGACGCGGCTCGAAGTGGTCGAGGCCGCTCATCCCGTGCCCGACGCCGCCGGCCGCGAGGCGGCTGCCCGCATCTTGACGCTCGTCGAGGGACTGACCGAGGACGATCTCGTGCTGTGCCTGATCTCGGGCGGCGGTTCGGCTTTGCTTGCGCTCCCGCCAAAGGGCCTCACGCTCGAAGACAAGCAGGCGGTGAACAAGGCCCTGCTCAAGAGCGGCGCCACGATCTCGGAGATGAACACGGTGCGGAAGCATCTCTCCGCCATCAAGGGCGGACGTCTCGCCGCCGCGGCGGCGCCTGCCAAAGTCGTCGCGCTGATGATCTCCGACGTGCCGGGCGACGATCCTTCGATCATCGCTTCGGGGCCGACCGTCGCCGACCCTTCGACCAACGCGGACGCCATCGCCATCGTCGAAAAGTACAAGATCGAGGTGCCGGCTTCCGTGCGCGAGCGGCTGAAGACCGCCGACGAGACGCCCAAGCCCGGTGACTCGCGTCTTGCCCGCGTCGAGAACATCATGATCGCGACGCCGCAAGCCTCGCTCGAAGCGGCGGCGGACGTGGCCAAGCGCGCGGGCGTGACGCCGGTCATCCTCGGCGATTCGATCGAGGGCGAGTCCCGCGACGTCGCGCTGGTTCACGCCGGCATCGCCCGGCAATGCGCGCTGCGCGGTCAGCCCGAGCAGCCGCCTTGCGTGATCATCTCCGGCGGCGAAACCACCATCACGCTCAAAGGCAAAGGCAAAGGCGGGCGCAATACCGAATTTCTGCTCGCGCTCGCCATCGCGCTCGACGGGATGAAGAAGGTCTACGCCATCGCCGGCGACACCGACGGCATCGACGGATCGGAGGACAATGCCGGCGCGCTGATCGATCCGGACACGCTCAAACGCGCGGCGGCGCGGGGCGTCAACGCCAAGGCGATGCTCGCCGACAACGACCCGTGGAATTTCTTCAACGCGATCGGCGATCTGCTCGTGACCGGGCCGACGCTGACCAACGTCAACGATTTCCGCGCGGTCCTGATCGAGAAGTAGCGAGGTCTAGCCCGCGCGCCGCATGAGGATGCCGGAGAGCGGCCGCTGCCCCTTTCCTGCTTGAGCCTGGGCCTGGGCTTGCGCTTGAGCGTGGTTTTGCGGTTGCGGCGCATTGGCGACGGCGTCGTGGCGGCGCTGCTCGATGCCGAGGAGGACGTTCACCGCCTCGAGCTCGGCCCGCAAATCCTTGACCTTGCTGTCATGGTCGCGTTTGAGCTGCTCCAGCCCCATTTCGAACTGGGCCTGGGAGGCCTTGATATGCTCGCCGATGTAGGCCGCCCGCTCTTGCAGGTCGGTACGAATATCGCGCATTTTGATGGTTCCCCCGCGCTTGTTGACGTTGCTTAACCCCTTACCCCCAACCGGGTTCCCTCCGCCGCCGCGGACCAAGCGCTTTTTTGGTGTTTCCGCTCAAAACGTCACACTTCGCGCATTTCCAAGGGGAAAGCACCGGCCTCGCCGCCACAAGCGACATCAGGCACGGGCGCGGCGTTTGCGGCCGCCCATCTCCGCGCGGAGAGAAGCGACCTCCGCTTTCAACTCCTCGATCGCGCGCAGGACGGGCTTGGTCTCGTCGTGCACCATCGAGGCCTCTTCCTTGGCGTGCTCCTCCTGCATGGCATTGACGATGATGCCGATGAACAGGTTGAGCACCCAGAAGGTGGTGACGACGATGAAGGGGATGAAGAACAGCCAGGCGTGAGGGTGCCGGCTCATGATCGGGTTCACGACGTCGTTGGTCCAGCCTTCGAGCGTCATGATGGTGAACAGCGTGTAGAGCGAGGTGCCGAGCGTGCCGAACAACTCCGGATAATCCTTGCCGTAGAGATTCACCGCCATCACCGCGCTCACATAGAAGACGAGACCGATCAAGAGCACGATCGAGCCCATGCCGGGCAGCGCCCCGATCAGTCCGCCGACGACCCGTTGCAGCGCCGGCACCGCCGTAATCAATCGGAGCAGACGCAGGACGCGGAGCGCGCGCAGGACCGAGAACGTCGCCGTCGCGGGCGCAAGCGCGACGCCGACCACGATCACATCGAAGATGTTCCACCCGTCGCGAAAGAAGGCGCCGCGCTGCACGGCGAAACGGGCCAGGATCTCGAGGACGAAGATCGCGATGATGATGCGATCGATGACGACAAGCGCGGGACCGAATTTCGCCATCACGCTCGCGCTCGTCTCGAGCCCGAGCGTCACGGCGTTGACGACGATGAGCGCCATGATGAAGCGCTCGGTCCGCCCGTCCTCAACCACTCTACGCAGCCATTGCATCATCGGGGCGCTCCTCGGAAATTCGCTGCACCGATCTAACCGCTCGGCCGCGCCGAAACAAGAAAGCCCGCCGCGCATTCACGCGCGACGGGCTCCACTGAGGCACAAGCTGAAAACGGGGGAGCCTTAGCTCGGCAACAGCACCGTGTCGATGACGTGGATGACGCCGTTCGACTGCATCACGTTCTTGATGGTGATCTTGGCGGCGTCGCCCTTGGCGTCCCACACCCAGATCGCGCCGTCTTTGATCGCGACGGTGAGATCCTTGCCTTCGACGGTCTTGAGCATGGCCTTGCCGCCCCCCTTCTCCACCGCCGCCATCAGGTCCTTGGCGGTGAGACGACCGGGAACGACATGGTAGGTGAGGACCTGGGTCAACTGGTCCTTGTTCTCGGGCTTGAGCAGGGTATCGACCGTGCCGGCCGGCAGCTTGGCGAAGGCTGCGTTGGTCGGCGCGAACACGGTGAAGGGACCTTTGCCCTCGAGCGTGTCGACGAGACCGGCGGCCTTGACGGCTGCGACCAGCGTGGTGTGGTCCTTGGAGTTGACGGCGTTCTGGATGATGTTCTTCTCGGGGAACATCGGGGCGCCACCCACCATCACCGTCGTTTCCTTGGCGAAGGTCGGGATGGCGGTAAAGGCTGCGAAGGCGAGACCGGCCGCAGCGACGCCGGACAATGCGAATTTGGCGAAGTTCATGGAATCCTCCTGAGTTGCTCTGTTGTCCCATCGGGGGGTACGAGCAGAGTTACGGAGGCGGGCACTCGGCCGGATGCGCTGTCGGCGATGACGATTTCGTGAGCTGAGGCCGTCCGTCATGCCCGCGTAGGCGGGCATCCAGCAGGCCTCGCGGTGATCGAGACGAGCAAACGGTCGTGGTTACTGGATCGTCCGCCGTCGCGGACGATGACAAGGTCGGCAGGGGAACAACTCGGCTAGAGCTGGGCAAGCTTGCCGCTGGCGATCACGGGACCCGTGGGCTCACCGGTGGGCGAACCGCCAAGCGGCTCAAGCGAAACCGCGAGCGCCGCCGCGTTATTGACCTGGGTCAGAAGGTCTTTCGGCACCTTGACCGTGATCGGCCGGTCCGGATCGATCAGCCCAAGCGAATGCGGCTTGTCGCCTTGCGGGATCAGCCAAAGCTCCAGGGATTTCTGCTCCTGGCCGAGAAGCGCCGCGGGCACGATGGTGAGGCTCGCGTCGCCGGTGTTGACGGCGGCGACGAAGCCCGCCTGCCCGCCATCGGCGTCGAGTCGGGCGATAAGCGGCGCCCCTCGCGTTCCGACCGCGCCGACATAGATGAGCGCGGCGAGGCAGGCGGCGGCGAACGCGCTCGCGCCGAACGCGAGGCTGCGCCAGAAGCTCAAGCTCCGCCACAGCCCGACAGACCCGGCACGACCGGCATTGCCGATCTGATCCTCGATGCGCGACCACAGGCGGCGCGGCGGGGCGACCTCGGGCACGGCAGCGGCAAGCCCTCCGAGCCGCTCTTCCCAGAACGCGACTTCACGGGCGAAGGCGGGATCGCGGTCGATCCGGCGCTCGGCCGCGCCGCGTTGCGCTGCGTCGAGCACGCCGAGCACATATTCGGCGGCGGTGAGCCCCATGCCCTCGTTATTTCTGCCGGTGTCGCTCATCGCTCCAGACACGCTCTTAGTTTGGCAAGTCCACGCCTGATCCAGCTCTTCATCGTCCCGAGCGGCACGTCGGAGCGCTCGGCAAGTTCCTCGTAGGTCAGCCCATCGACAAAGGCCGCGCGGATGGCCGCTTGCTGCCGCGTCTCGAGTTCCTCGAGACAGGCATAGAGCTTGCGGTTTTCCTGCGCCGTCTCGATCGTCTCGGTGGCGAGCGGTGCGGGGTCGGAAACGGCAGACGCCTCCTCGATTGGGGCGCCAAGCATCGAAGCGGCGCTCGCCCGGACGCGGTCGATGGCGCGATTGCGCGCAATCGCCACCAGCCAGGTGATCGGGCTCGCGCGCGCTTCATCGAAGCTCGCCGCCTTCCGCCACACATTGAGGTAAACCTCCTGCAATACATCCGCCGCTTCACCGCGGTCGTTCAAGATACGGAGGCAGACGCCAAAAAGCTTCGCCGCGGTCTCATCATAGACGAGGCGCAAGGCGGCGCGGTCGCCGCCGGCCACCCGGCGGAGCGCCGCTGCGAGCTGTCTGCGCCTCGTATCTGCGTCCATGGGTGCGCCGGAGAGATTTGTCGCCGCCAATCTCCTACTCGCGTGCAGCATCCTTGTCTCTAGCCGACGCGGCCGGAGCGCGGTTCGGCGCCCGGCAATTTCGCAGTTGCGAATTGGGCCGAGCGCGCTACTCTCCCCCCGCTGATAAGGGGCCGAGTGGGGGATTCGTTTGGCTTGTTGGGCGATCGACCGGTCCGTGCGCCACGGAACAGTCGAATTTCGATTCACTAT
>DATEMT010000227.1:0-3010 GCA_035275445.1 Methyloceanibacter sp.
ATGCGCGAAGTGCCGACGCGCTTCCTACAGGATCTACGCGCACTCGCCGACGAGAAGGGAATCCTGCTCGTGCTCGACGAGGTTCAGACCGGCATGGGCCGCACCGGGCGGCTGTTCGCCCATCAATGGGCCGGCATCACCCCCGATATCATGGCGGCCGCCAAGGGGCTCGGCGGCGGCTTTCCGGTCGGCGCCTGTCTCATGACCGAGGCGGTCGGCTCGGCGCTGACGGCCGGGAGCCACGGCTCGACCTTCGGCGGCAACCCGCTCGCCATGGCGGTCGCCAATGCCGTGCTCGACGTCGTGCTCGCCGACGGCTTTCTCGACACCGTTGCGGCGATGGGCTTGCGGCTGAAGCAGCGCCTTGCGGCGATCGCCGACGCGCACCACGAGATCATCGAGGATGTGCGCGGGCAGGGCTTGATGCTCGGGCTGAAATGCAAGGTGCCGAACCAGAAGCTGCTCGCAGCGCTCCGCGCCGAGAAGCTGCTGACGGTGCAGGCCGGCGACAATGTCGTGCGGTTCCTGCCGCCCTTGATCGTGACCGAAGCCGAGATCGGCGAGGCCTGCGCCAAGCTCGACGCTGCCTGCGTCGCGCTCAAGAGCGGCGCGCTCGCCCACGCTTGAGCCCGCAGGGTAAGGCCATGTTGCCACGGCATTTTCTCGATATCGGGGTTCTGGACGCGAAGACGCTCCGCGCCATCATCGACTGGGCGGCGGCGATGAAACGCAAGGGCCTCGTGCCGAAAGAGCTGAAATTCAAGCGCGCGCCCGTGCTCGCCATGATCTTCGAGCGGCCGTCGACCCGCACGCGCGTCTCCTTCGAGGTCGCCATGCAGCAGCTCGGCGGAAGCTCGGTCGTGCTCGACCCGCAGGACATGCAGCTCGGCCGGGGCGAGACGCTTGCCGATACCGCCCGCGCGCTGTCGCGCTATGTCGACGCCATCATGATCCGTACCGGGCCGCAGGAGACGCTCGAGGAGCTTGCCGCGCATGCGAGCGTGCCGGTCATCAACGGGCTCACCGCGCGGTCGCATCCCTGCCAGGTGATGGCCGACGTCATGACCTTCGAGGAGCGGAAAGGGCCCATCAAAGGCCGCACAATTGCCTGGATCGGCGACGCCAATAACGTCGCGACCTCCTGGGTGCACGCGGCGGTGCGTTTCGGCTGCAAGCTCAGGATCGCCGCGCCGATATCGTTCGCGCCGTCACCGGAGCTGCTTGCCTGGGCACGGAGCGAGGGCGCCGCGATCGAGGTCGGCGAGGATCCGGTTCAGGCGGCGCGGGGCGCCGATTGTGTCATGACCGATGTCTGGGTCTCGATGGGCGACAATGACGCCAGGCGACGGACGGACGCTCTGCGCGCCTTCCAGGTCAATGACAAGATCATGGCGGAAGCGGCAAAGGACGCGATCTTCATGCACTGTCTTCCCGCCCATCGCGGCGACGAGGTGACGGCGGAGGTGATCGACGGCCCGCAATCGGCGGTGTGGGACGAGGCGGAGAACCGGCTGCATGTGCAGAAGGCGATCCTCGCCTGGTGTCTCGCGGGCGAGGGCAAAAAGAAGCGCCGCAAGACCGCGCCCGCCGCGCCCACGGCAAAGCGGCGCGGAGCCAAACGATGACCGGGCCTCAGCCTGAGCCGCAGGTCGCGCTCAGCATTCCCAAGGACGACCTCATTCTGCCCTTTCAGGCCGAGCATGCCGAGGTCGCCGGGCGTCTCGCCAAGCTCGGCCCCGTGGTCGATACCATCCTCTCGCGCCACGACTATCCCGAGCCGGTATCGAAGCTCCTGGGCGAGGCGGTGGCGCTGACCGCGATCCTAGGCGCCGCGCTCAAATTCGAGGGCAAGTTCATCCTCCAAGCCTCGACCGACGGGCCGGTCGATCTCCTGGTTGCCGACTATCAGGTGCCCGGCGCCTTGCGTGGCTACGCCCGCTTCTCGGCCGAGCGCTTGGCTGCGCTTCCCGCCGATGCGCCGCTCCTCGGCGAAGGCAATCTCGCCATGACCATCGACCGCGGGCCGGACACCGAGCGCTATCAGGGCGTCGTGCCGCTCGAAGGCGGGAGCCTCGCCGACGCCGCCGATACCTATTTCCGGCAATCTGAGCAGCTTCCGACCTTCATCAGGCTTGCGGTCGCGCGGCATTATCAAGCGGGGCAGAGCGAGCGGCCCTGGACCTGGCGCGCCGGCGGCCTCCTCGTGCAGAAGCTGACCCGCGAGGGCGGGCGCGCGGCGCCGCGCGAATCCGCCTTCGCCGCCGAGGATTGGACCCGGGCCAGAGCGCTCGCGGAGACGGTCGAGGATCACGAGCTGCTCGATCCCATGCTGCCGCCCGACCGGCTGCTCTATCGGCTGTTTCACGAGGAGAAGGTGCGCGCCTATCGCGCCCTACCGCTCACGAGCTATTGCAGCTGCTCGGAAGCGCGGGTGGAGGAACTGCTCAGGCGCTTCTCGGCCGAGGACCTGGCCGAGATGGTCGTGGACGGCAAAGTCTCCGTCACGTGCGAGTTCTGCAACAGAAGCTATAGGTTCGATCCCGCTTCCTTCGCCGACGCTTGAGCCGTCAGGTTCTCGTCACGAACAGGTGGCTTGCCTTTTCGCTGTTGAGGTGCCGGCTGCACACATAGCCGAGCGCGGGCAGATCTATTCCGGCGAAGAGATGCTCGCCTGATCCGAGCAGGACCGGGCTAATGGCGAGGTGCATCTCGTCGACCAGCCGCGCCTCGAGGTATTGCCTGACGGTGCTGACGCCGCCGCCGAGACGAACATCTTTCCCGCCGGCCGCGTCCCGCGCGCGCGAGCGCGTCTTCGATGCCGCCCGTGACAAAGTGAAAGACGGTGCCGCCCTTCATCTCGATCGGCGCACGCGCATGATGGGTGAGCACGAACACCGGCGTGCGATAGGGCGGCGTGTCGCCCCACCATCCCTTCCAGGTGTCGTCGGGCCAGGGTCCGCGCACCGGGCCGAACATGTTGCGGCCCAAGATCCAGGCGCCAAGATTGTCG
>DATEMT010000228.1:0-4615 GCA_035275445.1 Methyloceanibacter sp.
AGGGCCGCGCCCGCGTTCGAGCTTCGCTTCGACGATGACGCCTTCGGCGGGGCGGTCCGGATTGGCGGTCAGCTCCAGCACCTCGGCTTGCAGCGCGATGGCTTCCAGCAGCTTGTCGAGACCGGTCTTCTTCAGCGCCGAGACCTCGATCTCGAGCGTGTCGCCGCCGAGGCTCTCCACCACGATCTCGTGGCTCAGGAGGTCGGTGCGGACCCGCTTCGGATCGGCGCCCGGCTTGTCGATCTTGTTGATGGCGACGATGAGGGGAACGCGCGCCGCCTTGGCGTGATTGATCGCCTCGACCGTCTGCGGCTTCACACCGTCATCGGCGGCGACCACCAAGATCACGATGTCGGTGACCTTGGCGCCACGGGCGCGCATGGCCGTGAAGGCCTCGTGGCCCGGCGTGTCGATGAAGGTGATCTTGGCGCCGGCCGGCGTCTCCACCTGGTAAGCGCCGATATGCTGGGTGATGCCGCCGGCCTCCTGCGAGACCACGTTGGTGACGCGGATGGCATCGAGCAGCGAAGTCTTGCCGTGATCGACATGGCCCATGATCGTCACCACGGGCGCGCGCGGCTGGCGATCCTCGGCGTCATCCTCCGCGCCGATGAAGCCCTCTTCGACGTCGGCTTCGGAGACGCGGCGCACCGTATGGCCGAATTCTTCGGCGATGAGCTGGGCGGTGTCGGCGTCGATCACATCGGTGATCTTGCGCATCTCACCGTCCTTCATCAGGTACTTGATGACATCGACGCCCCGCTCGGCCATGCGGTTGGCGAGTTCCTGAATGGTGATGACTTCGGGAACGACAACGTCGCGCTGGATTTTCGCCTGCGCCTGCGGGCCGGTGATCTGCTTCTTCTGGCGCTCCTGGCGGCGCTTCAGCGAAGCGAGGCTGCGCTGGCGCTGCTCCTCGTCGAGCGCGTTGATGATCGTGAGCCGGCCTCTGACCCGCTCTTCGCCGCGCCGCGGGGCGACCGCGCTCTTCTTGTGGCGAGCATCGGCCGGGCGCGCGGGCTCGTCCGCCTCTTCTTTGATGAGGTGCTTGCGCGCGGTCTCTTCGCCGACCTTTCGCGCCTTGGTCTCGGCCTCGCGACGTTCGTCTTCCTTGACCTTGCGCTCGTCAGCCTCTTTGCGCTCTTTGGCCCGCTGCTCTTCGTTGACGAGCTCGATGGCCGCGGTTTCCTTCGCCTTCTCGCGTTCGGTGGCCTCGCGTTGGCGCGCTTCGGTGAGCGCGCGCATCCGCGCGTCCTTCTCCTCCTCGGAGAGTTGCGGCAGCACGACGCGAGCGCGGGAGGCTTCCTCGGGCTTCGGTTTGGCCTTTTCGGCCGTGACCGGCGCGGCGACGGGTTTTGCCTCTTCCTCGGCGGCTAGCGGCACCCCGCCCGGGCCGATCGCGCGGCGCTTCTTCTTCTCGACCAGAACCGATTTCGAGCGACCATGACTGAAGCTCTGCCGGACATGGCCGGACTCCACCGTCCGGCGCACGTTGAGCGTCATCTTGCGCGCGCCCCTGGCGGCCTTGCCTTCCGTCTCGTTCGTCTCACTCATTCCGTATCGGTTTCCGGTCCGTTCTTACTGACGAATGCGGCCTTGCCCTTGCGGTAGCGCTCTAAGCGCGAGGCCGCCGTAAGGACGCTCTCTGCCGCTCCACCCTGGATGAGGGCAGCATGTATCACATTTGTCCTGCCCGTTGCCAAACTCAATTCGTCCGTGCCGAAGGCGCGAACCGCCGGAACCGGCCGGCCGTCGCTTGCGGCGCGGGCCTTGCCGTCGAGCTTGCGGCATCCGTCCTCGGCCGCTTCCTTGGCATGGATCAGGGCCAAAACCCGGCCCCCCGCTATGGCCTCCTCGACCCTGGCGTTGCCGAACGTGGCCGCTCCGGCCTTGTTGGCAAGCGCCAAAGCCGAGAGCGCCGCTTCGGCGAGGAGCCGCTCGACCGTTGCTGGGAGCTCGTCGGAAACCTTGGCCTCGGCCTTGAAGGAACGGGCGAAAACCTTGCGTTTCACCGCGTCGGCGACGACATCGCGCGCGGCTGTCAGCCACAGCCCGCGTCCCGGCAACCGTTCCTTGAGGTCCGGCACGACCGTGCCGTCAGGGGCAAGAACGAAGCGGATCAGCGCGTCCCGCGTCCGCCGCGCGCGGGTGAGGGCGCAGGTGCGGACGTGACCGTCCGCATCATCAAGCTTGTCTGTCCGCTCAGCCGCTTCTTGCCGCAACTATGGTCTCCTCGCCGCCTCATGCGTGGCTCGCGCCGCTTCCGGCTTCCTCGGTCGAGGGCTCGCCGTCACCGGCTTCGCCCTCCTCACCTTCGGCAGGCGGAGGCGCAAGATCGGCCTCGGTGATCCATCCCGCCTTGACGCGGGCCGCAAGGATCACGTCCTCGATTTGGTCCTTGCTGAGACTGAACTTGTCGAGGATGCCCTCGTGGCGAATGGTTTCTTTGTCCTTGCGCTCGCTCCAGCCGGCGAGGTCGTCGGTGGCGCAATCGGCAAGGTCCTCGACGCTCTTGATATTGTTCTCGCCGAGCGCGACGAGCATCGCCGTCGTGATCCCCGGGACCTCGGCAAGCTGATCGGCGACGCCGAGCGCCTTGCGCTTCGCCTCGAGCTCCGCCTCGAGCTTCTCTAAGTGCTCGCGGGCGCGCGTCTGGATTTCCGCGGCGGTGTTCTCGTCAAAGCCCTCGATCGAGGCGATTTCCGACGGCTCGACGAAGGCCACTTCCTCGACCGAGCTGAATCCTTCCGAAGCAAGCAACTGCGCAATGACCTCGTCGACGTCGAGCGCTTCCATGAAAGTCTGCGAGCGTTCGGCGAACTCCGCCTGGCGCCGCTCTGATTCCGAAGCTTCCGTCATGATATCGATGTCCCACCCGGTGAGTTGGGAGGCGAGGCGCACGTTCTGGCCCTTGCGCCCGATGGCGAGCGACAATTGCTGATCGGGAACCACGACCTCGATGCGCTCGGCATCCTCGTCGAGCACGACCTTGACCACTTCGGCCGGCGCGAGCCCGTTGACGATGAAGGTCGCGGCATCGGGCGACCATTGGATAATGTCGATCTTCTCGCCTTGGAGCTCGTTCACCACCGCCTGCACGCGGCTGCCGCGCATGCCGACGCAGGCCCCGACCGGATCGATCGAAGCGTCGCGCGACACCACCGCGATCTTGGCCCGGCTGCCGGGATCGCGCGCCACCGACTTGATGGTGACGATGCCCTCATAGACCTCGGGCACCTCTTGGGCGAAGAGCTTGGCCATGAACTCGGGGTGGGTCCGCGACAGGAAGATCTGCGGGCCCCTCTGCTCGCGGCGCACGTCATAGACATAGGCGCGGATGCGGTCGCCGTAGCGGAAGTTCTCCCGCGGCAAGGTCTCGTCGCGGCGCACGATCGCCTCGGCGCGGCCGAGATCAACGATGACGTTGCCGTATTCGACGCGCTTGACGATGCCGTTGACGATCTCGCCGACGCGGTCCTTGTATTCGTCGTATTGCCGCTCGCGCTCCGCCTCGCGCACCTTCTGCACGATCACCTGCTTGGCGTTCTGGGCGGCGACCCGGCCGAAATCGAGCGGGGGCAGGGGCTCGGCGATGAAATCGCCGACCTGCGCCGCCGGATTGCGCCGGCGCGCTTCCTCGAGCGAAACCTGCGTGGCCTCCATGGTCACCGCCTCGACCACTTCGAGCAGGCGCGCGAGCCTGATCTCGCCGGTCTTGGGATCGACCTCGGCCTTGATCTCGTTCTCGCTGCCATAGCGGGACTTCGCCGCCTTCTGGATCGCGTCCTCCATGGCGGTGATGACCACCTGGCGGTCGATCGCCTTCTCGCGCGCGACCGCGTCCGCGATCTGCAGGAGCTCGAGCCTGTTGGCGCTAATGCCTGCCTGAGCCATGTCTAAAACCTCCGATCGTTGCCGGAGCGCGCCGTTAGGGCCGCGCTCCGCGTTGTCTCACTGCGCGGGCCTCTTGCCCGCAAGGTCCGCTTTCACGCCGGCGAGGTCTGCCACCAGCTTCGCCTCGGCGATGAGCGAGAAGGGAAGGCCGATGACGACCGGTTCGGGCGCGCCGTCGAGCGCTACTTTGAGCCGCACCTCGTCCTTGGCGATGCCTTCGATCACGCCCCTGAAACGTTTGCGCCCGTCAACCAATTCGCTCAACTCGACTTTCGCTTCATGTCCCGCCCACAGCGCAAAGTCGCTCGGACGCACCAGCGGCCGGTCGATGCCGGGCGAGGACACTTCGAGGCGATATCGCCCGGGCATCGGATCGTAAGCGTCGAGCACCGGCGACAGCGCCCGGCTGATCGCCGCGCAATCGTCGACGCTCATCCCGTCCTTCGGCCGTTCGGCCATGATCTGCACCGTGCCTCCGTCGCGTCCCGAAATCTTGACCCTCACCAGCCGGAAGCCGAGTTCGGCGAGCACGGGCTCGACGAGATCGGCGATGACCCGCGCCGGCCCCGTTTCGCGGGCGAATCTTCGATCGGTATTGCCGCCAGGGCTCGACATCGGGGCTTCAGGGGCCGCAAAAGGCGATGACATAACAAAAAGGAGCGGGCGAAGGCCCACTCCTGATCACATCAATCATGAGTTCGAGCGTAATATACGAGGTTTT
>DATEMT010000229.1:0-6291 GCA_035275445.1 Methyloceanibacter sp.
TGTCGATCACCTCGCCGCGCGGAGGAAGGTCTGGCGCGGGCGGTGGGCTTGCGAGCGGCGGCGGCGCTTGAACCGCAGGGGCTGCCGGCCGTTCCTCGATGACGAGCGTGTCGTCGCCGCGTCCGATGGCATCGACCGGCGCCTTCCACTCGAAGGCATCGACGGCGCCGGTCACCGGCGAGACCGGCAGCCAGCGGTCGGAGACATAGCCGTCGGCGATCCAGGCGCGGTCGCGCGGGGCGCGCAGCGCGCGCGCGAGCCATTCGCGTTCCCGCCCCTTGTCGCCGAGTTCTCCCGCCTCGATCCGTGCCATCAACGTGCAGACACGCGCGGGCGGACGGCCGTCGAGATAAGGCGCAAGCGCGCTCCTCGCCTCTTCCCATTCATGCGCTTCGATGGCGGCGTTCGCCACTGCGACCGGCCCTTCGATATCGCCTTGCGTGAGGCTGGCGAGATATTTGATGCGCTTCAAGCGCTCGCGGGGGGAATCGCCCGCCCGGGCGAAGGCATAGACGAGAGCGAGATCGGGATGGGGCGAGAGCTTCCACGTCCGCACGATCAGGCGCGAGGCAGGCCTGCTCTCGCCCTTCGAGGCGAGCACGCGTCCGGCGATTTCGGCGGCCGGAACCAGAGAGGGCGCGAGCCGGAGCGCTTCGTTGGCAAGCCGGAGCGCCTTGTCGGGATCGGCGTTTTCCGCTTCGCGCGCTTCCGCCGTCAAAAGAATTGCGCGGCGACGGAGCGCGACGGCAGGCTCGACGTGGCCGTTGTCGCGGGCAATGGCGAGCGTGTTCAGCGCGCCGTCGTAGTCGCCGGCCCGGGCCTGCATATCGAACAGCGCGGTGACGCCCCAGCCAAGTTTCGGATCGCGCTTCACGGCCTGCTCGGCAAGCGTCCGGGCGGCGTCGCTGTCTTCGCCGCGCTTCGCTTCGAGGAAGAGGCCGCGCAGCCCGAGAAGCTCGGTCTCGGGGCGATCGAGCATGGTCTCGAAGGCGCGCCGCGCCGCCGCCCGGTCGCCTTTGAGCTGAGCGGCTTGGGCCCTGAGCAGGGCGGTCAGCGGATCGCGCGGCAGGTTGCGCCCGGCGATACCGGCGTAGCGCTGGGCCTGCGCCCGGTCGCCGACGCCGATGGCAAGGAGGCCGCGCGAGAGTGCGTCATAGCCCTGCTGGCGCCGCCGCTCCCTGACATGGGCGGCGACGGCCGAGGGGCGCGTGAACAGATACCGCAGCAGCGTCCACAGCAGGATCAAGGCGACAACCAAAAGGCCGACGGCGACGGTGGCGACGAAGGCGGTGGTTTCGATCTGATAGCCGAGCCAGGTGATCGTCACTGCGCCGGGACGATCGGCAAGCCAGCCGAGACCGGCCGCGGCGGCGAGGACCAAGAGCGTGAAGAGGAGAATGCGAGTCATGCGGTTACGGCTCGTTCGCTTCGTCGTCCCCGCTCAAGGAGATGAGCAGCGCGCCTTCGAGTCGCGTCAGCGCCTCGTCGGCCGACAGGCGCGCACCGGCCTCGCCGAGCCATGGCGCGAAAGCATCGCGCGGCTTCCCTTGCAGCGTCTCGACCTCTTTCACGGCAACAACAAGGTCGTCGTGATCGAGCGCCTTTTGCGCGCGCGACAGCGTCGCCTCCACTCCCTCGCCCGCGGGCGTCTCGTCAATGCGCCTGATCGTCACGAGCGATTGCGCGCTCGCAATCAGGCCATCCACAACCGAGGCGTCGGCCGGGGGCGCAGGCGCGGCCAGAGCCTGGTCGCGCGTTTCGGCAAACGCGCGAGCGAGCTCCGATACGGTGGGGATGCCCTTTTCGGCGGAGGCGGGAAGAACGCCGAGATCGCCGAGCGCGGGCGCGAGCGAAGTGATGGTATCGAGTTCGGCGGCGTAGGGGCGCCCGTCGCTGACGGCCGCGCGCAGATTGGCAAAGGCGATGGCGAGCGCGGCGGATTTGGCGCCCGTCGCCTCTTTGTCGATCGTTCCGGCAAGCTCGGGCAGCACCGCCTCGAGCTTGTTGAGCCGCTCGACGAGCGGGGCAAGCTCCGGCTGGGAGACGGTGGCGTCGCCCTTGGCGAACTCGGCCTCGGTCAGCGCGTTGAGCCTGGCCTTGAGCTCGGCGATCGCCTTCTCCATGCCGGCGAAGGCGGCGGCGTCAGCCACGGAGCCGCCGCCCTCGGCCGTCTTGGCGAGCGACTCGATGGAAGCATCGAGGTCCGTCACGCGATCGGAGAGTTGCGACAATTTCGATGCATCTGCCTTCGCGCCGTCTTCGAGCGCCGCGATCCGGTCCTCCATCGCAGCGATCGGCTTGGCTTCGAGTGCGGGCCGCGGCGCGCCCTCGAGCTTGGCGAGCCGCTGTTCGAGCCAAGTGACGTCCGGCGCCGGGCCGCCCGACGACAGAGCGGCGGCGATGACGCCGATCAGGCCGCCGATGAGGCCCGCGACAAGATGCGACATGAAGCTCATGGCGGCGGCGACCTTCGTCCGCGGCGGTTCTGCGCCCTGCGCGCGCTCCTCGCCTTTCCGCTCGGCCCGATCGTCGCCCTCGATTCGCGTGGCATCGGTCGCGGCTGCGGAGGCATCGCCTTCGGCGGGCTCGACCACGACTTCCGTCGCGGTGCCCTCGATGGTTTGCGCCGGGCGCTTGCTCGCCTGGTCCCTGTCGCCGAAAGGATCTGCCATTACGCCTTACCCTGCCTTTGGCGGGATTCGGAAGCCGTCAGGATGCCGTCTCGGCGTCCAGGAGCGCAAGGATATCTTCCTCGCGCGGGCGCGCCGCCACGCGGATCTCGCATCCAAGCGGCGCCGCCGCTTCTGCTACCGCTTCGGAAAGGCAATAGCAAACAAGACTCTCGGCTTGCGTTACCAGGCCATGCTTGGCGATTAAGGCAACGAAGGTTCTCGCGGTCTGCGGCGACATGAGCACGACCCGCTTCTCCCGGCCGCTGGCGATCAGGGCAACCGCTTCGGCGGGAAGCGCCTTGGCCGGAACCGCCCGGTAGAGCACGGCTTTCCTCACGGCAAAACCATGCGCGCCAAGTTCTGCCTCGAGATCGCAAGCGAGGGTCTCTCCGGCAAGGTGGACGAGAGGCCCCCATTCGGGTGCCACGTCGCGCACGATGAGCGCGGCAAGTCCCTTCGCCGTTCCGGGTCCGGCCGTGACTTCGGCAAAGCCGAGCTCCCACGCCGCCTCGGCCGTCGCCCCGCCGACAGCGTAGAGCGGGAGCATCGTGGCGGCGAGCCGATCGGGATGGGACACAAGCGCGCGGAGCGCATTGCGGCTCGTGACGATCAGGCCATATGCGCCGGCAAGCGGCAGCGCCGCCGCGCTGAATTCGATTTCGAGCAGCGGCGCGAGCACGGGTTGGTGGCCGCGCGCGGCGATCAGCTCGGCCTCGTGAACCGCGTCGGGTTCGGGCCTGGTGACGAGGACACGCATCAGCCGAGGCTCGCGATGAAGTCGGGTCCCGCGCATTCGCGCAACGCATTGGCCGCCTCCGTGCCGAGGCCTTCGGCGCGGTCGGCGCTGCCGGTCAGCTCGGTTTCGAACCATCTGCTGCCGTCGGGGGTGAGGATCAGGCCGCGAAAGCGCAAGCGGCCGTTCTCGATCTCGGCATAGCCTGCGATCGGCGTCTTGCACGAGCCGTCCAGGCGCGCAAGGAAGGCACGCTCGCAAGCGACCGCCGTCGCCGCGGCCAAATCGTTGAGAGCATCGAGCCGCGCGCGGGTCGCCTGATCGTCAGTGCGGCAGGTCACGCCGATTGCGCCCTGGCCGGCTGCAGGCAGCATCTCGTCGGTCGAAAAAATCGCGGTGGCGTGCGCGGCGAGCCCCAGCCGTTCGAGCCCGGCGAGCGCGAGCAACGTGGCGTCGGCGCGGCCCTCCCCGAGTTTCTTGAGGCGCGTCTCGACATTGCCGCGGAAATCGACCACGCGAAGATCGGGGCGGCGGCGCCGCAACTGCGCAGCGCGGCGGAGCGACGAGGTGCCGACGACGGCGCCCGGGGGAAGCGCGGCAAGCGAGGCCGCCTTGGTGCTGATGAAGGCATCGCGAACATCGGCACGCGGCAACACCGCCCCGACCATGAGGCCTTCGGGAAGAAGCGACGGCAAGTCCTTCATCGAATGCACGGCGAGATCGACGCGTCCCTCAAGAAGCGCCTCGTCGATCTCCTTGGTGAACAGGCCCTTGCCGCCGAAGTCGCGCAACGGCTTGTCGCTGATGCGGTCGCCCGACGTGGTGATGGCCTCAAGCGCGATCGCGTCCTCAGCGAGCGCGTGGGCGGCGCGGAGCCGGGCTGCGACATGCCGCGCCTGCCAGAGCGCAAGCGGACTGCCGCGGGTGCCGATCAGGAGGGGACGGACGGACAGGGGCGGACTCCTTATCGCCTCACGCCAAGGCGGCATTTTCGGCCCCTTTAATGACCCCTTTCTTCTTCCCCTTCAATCGAGACGCTCCATGGCTATAGAAAGCCCCCATGGACGCCTCCGCCAACGACACCAAGCTGACTGTGCTCGGGATCGAGACGAGCTGCGACGAGACCGCCGCGGCGCTCGTCCGTCGCGGCCCCGAGGGCAGGGGCGAGATCCTGTCGAGCGTGGTGCGCTCGCAGCTCGACCTCCATGCCGCCTATGGCGGCGTTGTGCCCGAGATTGCCGCGCGCGCCCATGTCGAGCTGCTCGATGCGGCGATCCGCCAGGCGCTTCGTGAGGCGGGCCTCGGCTTTGAGGCGGTCGACGCCGTGGCGGTCGCGGCCGGGCCCGGCCTCGTCGGCGGCCTGATCGTCGGGGTGACGACGGCGAAGGCGATCGCGCTCGCCATGGGCCGCCCCTTCGTCGCGGTCAACCATCTCGAAGCCCATGCGCTCACGGCCGGGCTCACCGACGGCCTCGACTTTCCCTATCTGCTCCTGCTCGTCTCGGGCGGCCACACCCAGCTTCTCATCGTCAGGAGCGTCGGCGCATACGAGCGCCTCGGCACCACGCTCGACGATGCGCTCGGCGAAGCGTTCGACAAGGCGGCCAAACTCCTGGGCCTGCCCTATCCCGGCGGACCCGAGGTCGAACGCGAAGCGGCCAAGGGACGCCCGCGTATCGCCCTTCCCCGGCCGATGATGGGACGCAACGAGCCGCATTTCTCCCTCGCCGGGCTCAAGACCGCGCTCAGGCATGAAGCGCTTGCGCGCGCGCCGCTCTCTGCCCAAGACATCGCCGATCTCTGCGCGAGCTTCCAGGAGGCGGTCGCCGATATCGTCACAGACAGGACTTCGCGCGCGCTCGATCTCTACCGGGAGCGGCTCGGGCCCAAGGCGCAGAAGGCGCTCGTGGTCGCAGGCGGCGTCGCCGCCAATCAGAGGCTGAAGGCGGCGCTCGAAACGCTGGCTGCCGCGCGCGGGTTCCGCCTCGTCGTGCCGCCGGCAGAACTCTGCTCGGACAATGCCGTCATGATCGCCTGGGCCGGCGCCATGCGGCTCGCTTACGGCCACGCCGACGATCTCGCGGCCCCCGTCCGCGCCCGCTGGCCGCTCGACCCCGATGCGCCGCCGGCCATCGGCGCAGGGGTCAAGGCTTGAGCCGCGCCGGTTTCGCCCTTCGCGCAAAACTGGCATAGGAAGGCTATCGAGGTCTCGGTCATGGCGCTTCAGTCAGTCGGCATCGTTGGCGCGGGCGCGTGGGGCACGGCTCTTGCCATCACGGCCAAGCGCGCCGGCCGCGACGTTACGATCTGGGCCTACGAACCGGAAACGCTCGCCGATCTCGCCGAGAACCACCGCAACGAGGCCTATCTCCCCGGCGTCAGTCTCGATCCCGCGATCGGCGCCACCGGCCGTTTGAGCGAGGTCGCCGCTTGCGACTTTCTCCTGCTGGCGACGCCGGCCCAGCATGCGCGCGCCATCACCGGCGAGCTCGCGCCGCATCTCAAGCGCGAACAGCCGCTCGTGACCTGCGCCAAAGGCATCGAACAGAAGACGGGCAAGTTGATCTCGCAGGTCGTGGCCGAGACCGCACCACAGGCCAAGATCGCCGTTCTGTCGGGGCCGAGTTTCGCCGCCGAGGTCGCGCGCGGACTACCGGCGGCGGTGACGCTCGCGACCGAGGAAGAAGCACTCGGGCGCACGCTGTCCTATGCGCTCAGCCACGCGCCCTTCCGCTGCTATTGGAGCGCCGACCTCATCGGCGCCGAAATCGGCGGCGCATCGAAAAATGTCTATGCCATCGCCGCCGGCATCGTCGCCGGCAAGAAATTCGGCGCAAGCGCCCATGCCGCGCTGGTGACCCGCGGCTTTGCCGAGATGGTGCGGTT
>DATEMT010000230.1:0-5278 GCA_035275445.1 Methyloceanibacter sp.
GCGCAACTATTTGCTGCCCCAGGGCAAGGCGCTCCGCGCCACCGAAGCCAATCGCAAGCGCTTCGAGCGGGAGCGCGCCCAACTCGAAGCGCGCGACCTTGAGCTCAAGAGCGAAGCCCAGGCCGTGGCGGCCAAGCTCGACGGCCAGAGCTTCATCGTCATCCGCCAGGCGGGCGACAGCGGCCAGCTCTACGGCTCGGTCTCGACCCGCGATATCGCCGAAGCCGTGACCGAAGGCGGCTTCACCGTCGAGCGCCGCCAAGTCATGCTCGACCGCCCGATCAAGACGCTCGGCCTGCATCACCTCCGAGTCCAGCTTCACGCCGAGGTCGAGCCGCACATCACCGTCAACGTGGCGCGCTCGGCCGACGAAGCGGCGAAGCAAGCCCGCGGCGAGGACGTGAGCCGCGCCGCGACCGAGGCGGAGGAAGACGCCGAAGCGGCAAAGCGCGCCGCGGCGGCGCTGTTCGAGGAAGGTGCTCCCGCCGAGGTTACGGGCGAGGGCGCGGAAGAAGGCGACGAGAACGCCTGACCGCTCCTTGTGGGCATCCTCGGATACCCCCGTTGTTCACAGACCCGGCATCTAGCGGCCCGGTTGCTTTGGGATAGTGTCGCTCCATGAGCAACGCTGCGATTCGCCCGCTTCAACCCGAGACCCCGATCTTCCGCGAGGCGCCGCATAACCTCGAGGCGGAGCAGGCCCTTCTCGGCGCCATCCTCGTCAACAACGAGGCCGTCGACCGCGTCAGCAGCTTCCTCAAACCGGAGCATTTCTACGATCCGCTGCACATCCGCATCTACGAGGCGGCCTCGAAGCTGATCCTGAGCGGCAAGCGCGCAACCCCGATCACGCTCAAGACCTTTTTTCAGACCGAGCCCGCGGGCGGGGAATTGTCGATCCCGCAATATCTCGGCCGGCTTGCCGCCAACGCGACCACCATCATCAACGCCGAGGATTACGGCCGCACCGTCTATGACCTCGCTCTCCGCCGCCAGCTCATCCAGATCGGCGAGACCATGGTCAACACCGCCTTCGACTCGCCCATCGACGCGCCGCCCGCTTCCCAGATCGAAGACGCCGAGCAGAAGCTTTTCGAACTGGCCGAAACCGGCAAATTCGGCTCGGGCTTCGAGCCCTTCGTCGCTTCGCTCACCCAAGCCATCGACATGGCCGCTGCCGCCTACCGGCGCGACGGCGGCCTGTCGGGTCTTGCCACCGGCTTCACCGACCTTGATTTCAGAATGGGAGGCATGCAGGCATCGGACCTAATCATTCTCGCCGGCCGCCCCGCCATGGGCAAGACCGCACTCGCGACCAACATCGCTTATCATGTAGCGCAAAGCCTCAATTCCGATAGAGACTCGGAGAATCGCGCCGGTGTGGTTGGATTCTTCTCTTTGGAAATGTCGGCCGAGCAGCTTGCCACCCGCATTCTATCGGAGCAAAGCGAGATTCCCTCGAACGAAATCCGGCGCGGGAAAATTAGCAGCGAGCAATTCGACAGAATTGTAGAAGTGTCGCAGGAGCTGCAGCATCTGCCTCTCTATATAGACCAGACCGGCGGCATCACCGTGGCTCAGCTTGCCGCGCGCGCGCGGCGGCTGAAGCGCCAGCGAGGTCTGGCTCTGGTTGTTATCGATTACCTCCAGCTCTTGTCCGGCTCATCGCGTCGCGCACAGGACGGTCGCGTGCAAGAAGTTACGGAAATTACGACCGGTCTCAAGGCGCTGGCGAAAGAGCTTAATGTTCCAATACTTGCCCTCTCCCAGCTCTCCCGCCAGGTCGAGAACCGCGACGACAAACGGCCGCTTCTCTCGGATTTGCGCGAATCCGGCTCCATCGAGCAGGATGCCGACGTGGTGTTGTTCGTGTTCCGCGAGGAATATTATAAGCTGCGAGAAATGCCCGAGCTGGGTTCGCCCGAGCACCACGAGTGGCAGGCCAAGATGGACATTATAACCAACACAGCCGAGGTCATTATTGGCAAGCAGCGTCACGGACCAACGGACACGGTGAAGCTGCAATTCACGCCGGAGTTCACGCGATTCGGCAATCTCGCGGCGGAGGACCGCCTGCCGGAGCGCCGCGCGTGAGGACAGAGCGCGCTCCCTCGGACGCGCGCGACGAAGGGCCGGACGAGACCGCCATCCTCACCATCGATCGCGACGCCGTCGCCGCCAACTATCGCACCTTGCGCGCGCTTGCCGCGCCCGCCGAATGCGCCGCCGTGGTCAAGGCCGACGCTTACGGTCTCGGCATGATTGAGATTGCCCCGACGCTCTGGGACGAGGGCTGCAAAACTTTCTTCGTCGCCACGCTCGACGAGGGCGGGCGCCTTCGCGCCCTTCTGCCCGGAGCTGTGATTTACGTTCTCGCGGGGCTGATGCCGGGCACCGAAGCCCTCTATGCCAGGCAAAATCTCCGCTCCGTGCTGAACAGCGCCGACGAGGTGAGAGAGTGGGCCGCGTTCTGCAAGGCGGAGGGCGAAAAGCTGCCCTGCGCCGTGCATATCGATACCGGCATGAACCGCCTCGGACTTGCGGCCGACGAGGTCGAGGGGATCGCAAGCGCAGACGCGCTGTGGTCGGCGCTTGCGCTTTCGCTGGTGATGAGCCATCTCGCTTGCGCCGACGAGCCCGACCATCCCAAGAACGAAACGCAGCGGAAGCTGTTCGACCGGCTTCGGGCGCGGCTCCCGCGCGCGCCGGCGAGCTTCGCCAACTCACCCGGAGTCCTGCTCGGCCCCGCCTATTGCTACGATGTGGTCAGGCCCGGTCTTGCGCTCTATGGCGGCCGCCCCCGGGCTCACGGCGACAACCCGTTCCGCCCCGTGGTGCAGCTCATGGGCCGCGTGCTGCGCGTGCGCGACGCCGCGCCAGGAGAAACGGTCGGCTATGGCGCGACCCGCAGCTTCCGCAAGCCGGCGCGGCTCGCAATCGTTTCAGTCGGTTATGCCGACGGCTTCTTCCGGTCGTTGTCGGTCGCCGATGGCGAAGCCGGCGCCGCCGGTTATTTCGGGCCTCATGCCGCGCCGATCGTCGGCCGCGTCTCCATGGACCTCGCCGTGCTCGACGTGAGCGGCGTGCCGGAGCAGCTTGCGCGGCGCGGCGCCTTTGTCGAATTGATCGGACCGAACGTGCTGCCTCACGAGCTCGCCCGCCATGCCGGCACCATCGACTACGAGGTCCTCACCAATCTCGGCAGCCGCGCCTTCCGGCGCTATGTCGGAGGCTAACGCAAACCATGGCCAAAGCCTCACGCGCCTTCGTCTGCCAAGCCTGCGGCGCCGTCACCAACCGCTGGTCGGGCAAATGCGCCTCTTGCGGCGAGTGGAATTCGATCATCGAGGAGCGCGCGCCGTCGGGCTCGCCCGGACTGATCGCGATCAAGGGCGGCAAGGGGCGGCTTGCCACGCTCGAGACCCTTGCCGCGGCGGCGAGCGAAGCCCCGCGCCTTCCAACTGGCATCGCCGAGCTCGACCGGGTTCTCGGCGGAGGTCTCGTGCCGGGTTCCGCCGTGCTTGTCGCCGGCGATCCCGGCATCGGCAAATCGACCTTGCTGCTTCAGGCGGCGGCCGCGCTCGCCGGCTCCGGCGCACCGGTCGTCTATCTCTCGGGCGAAGAGGCGCCGGCACAGATCCGCATGCGCGCAAGCCGCCTTGGGCTGAGCGCCGCGCCCGTCGCGCTCGGTGCTGAGACCAATCTCGCCAACATCGTCGCGAACTTGGGCAGCACGCGGGCGCCCGCCCTCGCCGTCATCGACTCGGTGCAGACACTGTGGTCGGAGGGCGTGGAAGCGGCGCCCGGCACCATCTCTCAGCTCAGGGCTTGCGCCTCGGCATTGATCGGCCACGCCAAGGCGAGCGGCTCGGCGCTCATCCTGATCGGCCATGTCACCAAGGAGGGACAGATCGCCGGTCCCAAGGTCATCGAGCACATGGTCGATACGGTGCTGTCCTTCGAGGGGTTGAGCGGCCACCAATTTCGCATCCTGCGCGCGGTCAAGAACCGCTTCGGCCCGACCGACGAGATCGGCGTATTCGAAATGCGCGAGGCGGGACTGAAAGAGGTGGCGAACCCCTCGGCGCTCTTCCTCAGCGACCGCGAACAGGGCGCGCCGGGCACGGCTGTGTTCGCGGGCATGGAGGGGACACGGCCCCTGCTCGTCGAGATCCAGGCCCTGGTCGCCCCCTCCTCCTTGGGAACGCCGCGGCGCGCCGTGGTGGGATGGGACCCCAACCGCCTCGCCATGCTCATCGCCGTACTCGAAGCGCGCTGCGGCGTGAGGCTCGGCGCGCATGACGTCTATCTCAATGTCGCCGGCGGCTTGCGCCTCAACGAGCCCGCCGCCGATCTTGCCGCCGCCGCCGCCCTGCTCTCGTCGATGAGCGCCAATGCCGCCCCGGAGGACACCGTCTACTTCGGCGAGGTTAGCCTGACCGGTGCCGTGCGCGCCGTGAGCCACCGCGACCAACGCCTCAAGGAAGCGGCCAAGCTCGGCTTCGCCGGCGCCGTGCTGCCCGGGGCCTCGAGCGAAGGGGAGCGTGAGATCAGGGACCTGCGCCTCGTGAAGCTGTCGCAATTGGACGAGCTTGTGGCGCTTTTTTGCACGTCACGAGTGTAGATTCGGGCAGGCCTGCGACAATCCTGCCGCCGCCAGTTTCAAAGATTGCCGAGAGGGGGCCAATTGTGCTTCATCGCCGGGAATCGTGATACTGTGCGCCCCCCGAAGGAGCCTCGCGCCATGCCCATCTCCTGGCTCGATGTCATTCTGATCGCCATCATGCTCATTTCGGGCTTCCTCGCCATGGTGCGCGGGTTCACCCGCGAGGTCCTGTCGATCTTCTCATGGGCCATGGCCGCGATCGCCGCCCTCTATCTGACGCCCAAATACGCCACCCTGCTCGAGCCTTACATCAGCAATCCCAGCATCGCCCAGATCGCCTTCGCCGCCGGCGTCTTTATCCTCACCCTGATCGTGGTGAGCCTGATCACCTTCCGCATTTCCGACAGCGTTCTCGACAGCCGGGTCGGCGCGCTCGACCGCACCTTCGGTTTCATCTTCGGCCTGGCGCGCGGATTTCTCTTGGTTGCCATCGTCTTTATTCTTTTCACGGCTCTCGCCCGCGACGAGCCGACCTGGGTGCGCAACGCGCAGTCCTATGCGATCCTGC
This sequence comes from Methyloceanibacter sp., assembly GCA_035275445.1. Classification (GTDB taxonomy): domain Bacteria; phylum Pseudomonadota; class Alphaproteobacteria; order Rhizobiales; family Methyloligellaceae; genus Methyloceanibacter. Next base: position 5,175 of record DATEMT010000230.1, read on the forward strand.
AGAAGACGCGGATTGCCATCGAATCGATGCTGCCGATGAATCCCGAGCAATACATCCCGGGCGGGCACAAGGACGAAGAGACACAACAGCCCGCAGGTCAGCCC
>DATEMT010000231.1:0-2501 GCA_035275445.1 Methyloceanibacter sp.
CGAGCACCAGGACGGCGAAGACCGGGAGCGCCTTGCGCAGGAAAGTGACGAACTTGGTGTGGCGCGTGGCGCTCACGAAAGCGCGCCGGCGCTCCTCGGCGGTCCGGATCCGGTACCGCTGATCGCCGGCAATCACATTCGCATCAGCCGCCATTCCTTTTCGCCCAATCTCGAGGCACCGGCATGATCGGTCCGGCACCACCTAGCCGCAGGACTTTGATCACATTGCGACCGCGCCCGCTTCGCCCCGGCGCCGGTTCCGGCCGCTAATGGGCGAAAGGATCGATCTCCGACCAGCCGCGCAAATCGAGCTCGGCCCGGACCGGCAGGAACTCGAAACAGGCCTGAGCGAGGCCTTCACGGCCCTCGCGCCGGAGCATGGCGTCGAGTTTCTCCCGAAGTGCGTGCAGATGCAACACGTCACTCGCGGCATAGTTGAGCTGGTCCGGGGTCAACTCGTCCGCCCCCCAATCGGAGGATTGCTGCTGCTTCGACAGCTCGATCCCGAGCAATTCCTTGCACAAATCCTTGAGGCCGTGCCGGTCGGTGAAGGTGCGGGCGAGTTTTGAGGCCACCTTGGTGCAATAGACCGGCCGCGGCATCACCCCGAGATTGTGCTTGAGCACGGCGAGGTCGAAGCGGCCGAAATGGAAGATCTTGAGCACGGTTTCGTCGGCGAGGAGCCGCGTCAGCTCCGGGGCCTCCGGCGTGCCGGAAAACTGCACCAGGGCGGCGCGGCCGTCGCCTTCGGAGACCTGCACGAGGCAGAGCCGGTCGCGATAGGGGTTGAGCCCGAGCGTCTCGGTGTCGATGGCGATGGCGCGGCCGGTGAAACGGCCGCGCGGCAGATCGCCCTTATGGAGTTCGACGGTCGATTTCGTACTCAAGCGTGAAGCGCTCCTTGGCGGCAGTGAACCCATACCGCGCGGCGCTTAACAAAGCGGGAATGGTGCCCAGGAGAAGACTCGAACTTCCACGCCCTTTCGGGCACTAGAACCTGAATCTAGCGCGTCTACCAGTTCCGCCACCTGGGCAAGAGGCCCTCAGGTACGATCCAGGCTTGCGAAAGTCAATCAGTGCAAGGCCCACAAGGCGCAAGGGCGAGCCGCTCGCGGCGCTTCACAGGGTTCGGCCCGCTCGTGTAATGAGGCGGCAACGCGCGGGGGGTAAGAGGACAGGGATGGCCATCGTTCTCGACAACAAGGCGCTCGTGACTATCTACGGGGGCTCGGGCTTCATCGGCCGGCATCTCGTCGGCGCCCTCGCCAAGACCGGCGCGCGCATGCGGGTGGCGGTGCGGCGCCCCGAGCTCGCCGGCCATCTCCAGCCGCTCGGCGGCGTCGGCCAGATCAACGCCGTGCAGGCCAATGTGCGCTACCCCGACTCGCTTCTTGCCGCCGCGCGCGGCGCCGACGCGGTCGTCAACCTCGTCGGCATCCTGTTCCCCACGGGCAAGCAGACCTTTGCGGCGGTGCAGGACGAGGGCGCGGCCCACGTGGCGGAGGCGGCGCGAGCAGAAGGCGCGCGCGCGATGGTCCACATCTCGGCGATCGGCGCCGACGAACGTTCACCCTCGGCTTACGCGCGGAGCAAGGCGGAAGGCGAGGCCGAGGTGAGGAAGCTGTTTCCCGATGCCGTCATCCTCAGGCCCTCGGTCGTATTCGGGCCGGAAGACGATTTCTTCAATCGCTTCGCCGCGCTGGCGCGGCTCTTCCCGGCGCTTCCCTTGATCGGCGGCGGCAGAACCAAGTTTCAGCCGGTCTTTGTCGGCGACGTGGTCAAGGCCGTTCTCGCCGGGCTGACCGGCAGGGCGCACGCGGGCGCGCCCTACCAACTCGGCGGGCCCGAGGTGCTCACGCTGAAGCAAGCGATGGAGCGCGTGCTCGCCTATTCGATGCGGAAGCGCTTCCTCGTGCCGGTGCCGTTCTGGCTCGCCAAGCTTCAGGCGGCATTCCTCCAGCTCCTGCCCACGCCGCCGCTCACCATCGACCAGGTGCGATTGCTCGAGAACGACAATGTCGTGAGCGAAGAGGCAAAGCGGAGCGGCCGCGACCTCGAAGCGCTCGGCATCGAGCCGGTCGCGATCGCGGCGATCGTGCCGGATTATCTCGAGCAATTCCGTCCGCGCGGGCAATTCTCCCAGTACCGGCCGTGACGATGCTCAGGTGTAGAGCAACACCAAGAGAAAGCCGCCGAGCACCATGCGATAGAGCACGAAGGGCAGGAAGCTGATGCGGCGGATCAAGTTCATCAGAAACGCGATGGCGAGAATGCCGGCGACGAAGGTGAGTATCGCGGCGTAGACCGCATCCATGGTCACCCCCTCGCCGCTCGCCAACGCATCGCCGATGGTGAAGACGATCGCGCCGAGGGTTGCGGGGATGGCGAGCAAGAACGAGAAGCGCGCCGAGTCGGGCCGGGTGAAGCCCATGAAGCGCGCGGCCGTCATCGTCACGCCGGAACGGCTCGTGCCCGGAATCAGCGCCAGCGCCTGCGCCACG
>DATEMT010000232.1:0-4783 GCA_035275445.1 Methyloceanibacter sp.
AGGGATCGACTGGCTCGCGCGCCAAGGCTTCAAGCTCGCGCTCGCCGGGCGCACCTGCTGGGGCGAAAACGAAGCGGACTTGCGCGACGGCTACGCCCGACTGATCGCCGCGCGAGGCTGGCCGGTCGATGCTTACGACCCCGCTTCGCTCGTGCTGTTCCCCGAGATGGACGCGAGCGCCGACGTGCCCGAAATCACCGAAGCGTGTTGGGGCATCCTCGGCAAGAACCCGGCGGACGTGATGTGCGCCTCGAGCCGCATGGTGGTGAAGCGCAAGGGCGCCGACGCGCCCGTCGTCCTCCCTTGCACGCTGCTGCCCTACGATCCCGCCTTCGAGATGGGGCAGACGCTGGCCGAGGCTGCGCGCGCCGATGGCGGCATGTTCGCGAAGGGCGCGGTCAAGCTTGCCCACGTCCACTGCGCCAAGTTCTGCGTGCTCGGCGGCGGCTCTTGTTCCGCGTGAGAGGCGTCAGTCCTGCCTGAAGTGCTTCGACAGCTTCAGGCCTTGCGCCTGGTAGTGCGAGCCGATGCCCTGGCCGTAGATCTGGTCGGGGATATCGGTGAGCTTGTCGTAAACCAAACGTCCGACGATCTGCCCGTCCTCCAAAATGAACGGAATGTCGAGGCTGCGCACTTCGAGCACGGCCTTGGCCCCCGGCGGCTTTCCCGCCGCGTAGCCGAAGCCCGGATCGAAAAAGCCGGCGTAGTGCACGCGATACTCGCCGATCAACGGGTCGAACGGCGCCATCTCGGCGACATAGGCCGGAGGCACCGACACGCTCTCCTTCGAGGCGAGGATATAGAACTCGTGCGGGTCGAGAACGAGGCGGCGGTCGCCGCCGAGATGCACCGCCTCCCAGAACTGATTGGCGTCGTGAGCCCCGATCGCATCGACATCGACCACGCCGGCGTAGCGGCGGGCGCGATAACCGATGAAGCCTTGGGGCGGAACCGGCGCGAGGCTGATGCTGAGATTGAGACCTTCGCGGATCGCAGCCTCGCCTTCGACCAGGCCGACATCGGAATGAATCTCGCGCAGGGCCCGGTCGCCGACTCGTCCCGGCTGCTCGCCGGCGTCGAGCTGCTGCCCGACGCGGCGGCGGAAGCGGATCTGATTGAGGCGCGAGCCGTAGCGAACCTTGATGGCGAATGTTCGCGGGCAGATCTCGGCGAAGAGCGGTCCCGAATAGCCCTCCTCGACGCTGTCGAACCCGTCCTGCCGGTCGGCGATCAGCCGGGTGAAAACGTCGAGCCGCCCGGTCGAGCTTTTCGGATTGGCGAAGCCCGCGATGGTCGAGCGGAGCTTGAGCTGCTCGATGAGCGGCACGAGATAGACGCAGCCCGCCTCCAGCACCGCGCCTTGCGTCAGGTCGATCTCATGGAACTTCAGCGCGGCGAGCTTGTCGCGCACCGTGGCGCCGGGTCCGGGGAGGAAGCTCGCCCTGATCCGGTAAGCGACCTTGCCAAGGCGAAGGTCGAGGCTTGCCGGTTGAATCTGATTGGCCTCGATTTCGGGCGCACCCGCAATCTCGCCGCCGGCGATCATGGCGCGGATCGCCTGGCTCGGCAGGATGCCGGTGCGGGCAAACGCGCTCCGCGGCGCATCGCCCGGCGCGGCCTGGGGCCGGTCCTCGGGCAGAGCCTCGAAAAGCCGTTCACGCGGGCTTGCTGATGGCATAGGCGGTCTTTGCATTTTTCCTCGGTTCCGTCATCCTAAGCTCGTCCTTCTCCCCCAGATTCACAAGGGGATGGGTTTGAAAGGACTGAGCCATGCTGATCGGCCACCTCGCTCTTGCCGTCGCTTCCCTGTTCACCGGCGCCGCCTTCTACGTCAATTTCGCCGAGCAGCCGGCACGGATGACGCTCGACGACCGCTCGCTCCTGGCCGAATGGAAGCCCTCTTACGCCCGCGGCTATATCATGCAGGCCACGCTTGCGATCGTGGGCTTTGTCCTCGGCACGCTCGCCTGGTGGCAAACCGGCAGTCTCGCTTTCCTCGCCGGCGGGCTGTTGATTCTGGCCAACTGGCCCTGGACACTGTTGGCCATAGCGCCCACCAACAAGGCCCTCATGGCCACCCCCGTCGCCGAAGCCGGCCCTGAGACGCGCGCCCGCCTCGTCAAATGGGATGCGCTGCATCGCGTCAGGACCGTGCTCGGCGCGCTCTCGGTGGTTTCCTTTCTCCTCGCCCTCTCCGGGGCTTGATCGGCCGGGCTTGACGGCGCGGCCCGGCAAGGACATTAATCCCGGCCACGTGGTGATTTGGCCGGCCGGCTTGCAGCCACGTTAAACAAATCGCTAAAAGGCCGTGCGAGGCGAATAAGAGCCGATCCCGGTCTTTTGGCGGCAGCCAAAGTCCGGGTTTTTTATTGCGGCGGTCGCTTGAGCCGCGTTGTAAGGAGTTTCGATCATGAGCGCGCGCAAGGACCGCGACGGCAAGACCGCTCCCTGGCACGACGCGACCGCCCTTATTCACGGCGGAACGTTGAGGAGCCAGTTCGGCGAAACCTCCGAGGCCATCTTTCTCAATTCCGGCTACGTCTATGACACCGCCGAGCAGGCCGAAGCCCGCTTCAAGGGCGACGAGGAAGGCTTCGTCTATAGCCGCTACGCCAACCCGACCGTCGCCATGTTCGAAGCGCGCATGTGCGCGCTCGAAGGGGCAGACGCCGCGCGCGGCACCTCGAGCGGCATGGCCGCCGTCGCCGCCTCGCTTCTCTGTCATCTCAAGGCCGGCGATCACGTCGTGTCGGCGCGGGCCCTGTTCGGCAGCTGCCGCTATATCGTCGAGGACCTTTTGCCGCGGCTCGGCATCGCCTCGACACTGATCGATGGGCGCGATCTCGCCGCCTGGGAAGCGGCGGTGAGGCCGAACACGCGCGCCTTCTTCTTCGAGACGCCGACCAATCCCGTGCTCGAGCTCGTGGATATTGAAGGCGTGGCGAAGATCGCGAGACGCGCCGGCGCGCTCGTGGTGGTCGACAATGTCTTTGCCACGCCGTTGTTGCAGCGTCCAATGCCGCTCGGCGCCGACGTCGTGGTCTATTCGGCGACGAAGCATATCGACGGCCAGGGGCGCTGTTTGGGCGGCGTCGTGCTCGGTCCCAAGGACTACATCGAGGAAAAACTCCACAATTATCTCAAGCACACCGGACCGTCTCTCAGTCCGTTCAATGCCTGGGTGCTTCTCAAGGGATTGGAGACGCTGCCGTTGCGGGTCCAGTGTCACGGCGCTTCCGCCGCCGCGATCGCCGACTTTCTCGCCGCGCGGAAGGAGGTCGTTCGCGTCCTCTATCCGGGCCGCGCCGATCACCCGCAAGCCGCGCTCGCCAAGCGGCAAATGCAAGGTGGCGGCCCGATGGTCGCTTTCGAGATCGAGGGCGACAAGTCAAGCGCCTTCCGCTTTATGAACGCGCTTGAGATCGTCAAGATCAGCAACAATCTCGGCGACGCCAAGAGCCTGGTCACTCATCCTTCCACCACGACCCATCAGCGGCTCACGCCCGAGGCCCGCGCCGAGCTCGGCATCTTCGACAACAGCGTGCGCCTGTCGATCGGGCTCGAGGATGTGCGCGATCTCGTGGCCGATCTCGACCGGGCGTTGGCGGCGTCGCGCCGCTAGGCCCAAATCGGGCTCGAAGCGGGCGCTCGGCTTGTATCGTGACCACCCCTGTGCCACGCTTGCGACAAGGACATTCGGTTGAGTGAGACCAGTCATGTGCCGCAACATCAAGACGCTGTACAATTTCGACCCGCCGGCGACGGATGAGGAAATCCATCTCTCGTCGCTGCAATTCGTGCGCAAGCTGAGCGGGTTCGGCAAACCGTCGATCGCCAATCAAGTCGCCTTCGATCGCGCGGTGGACAAGGTTTCGCGCGCCGCGCGCGAGCTGATCGATTCGCTCGTGACCGCGGCGCCGCCGCGCGATCGCGACGTCGAGGCGGCGAAGGCCCGTGCGCGCTCCGCCTTGCGCTATCCCGGGTGAGTCGTTGTCTTTGCCAATCGCCACCGCGACCGACCTGCTGCGAACGCTCGTCGGCTTCGACACCACGAGCGCGAAGTCCAATCTCGCGCTGATTTCGTTCGTCGAGGACTATCTCAAAGGCCATGGCGTCGCCGCGACGCGCGTGCCCTCGCCCGACGGCGCCAAGGCCGATCTGTTCGCCACCATCGGGCCGAACGGCCACGGCGGCATCGGGCTCTCCGGGCACAGCGATTGCGTGCCGGTCGAGGGCCAGCGCTGGACCTCCGATCCCTTCACGCTCACGCTTCGCGACGGCAAGCTATACGGCCGCGGCAGCTGCGACATGAAAGGCTTCATCGCCTGCGTGCTCGCCGCGGTGCCGTCCTTCACGGCGCGCGACTTGAAAGAGCCGATCCACATCATCGTCTCCTACGACGAGGAGGTTGGCTGCACCGGCGTCAGGCCCTTGATCGCGAAACTCGGCCAAGACCTGCCGCGGCCGCGCGCCGTCATCGTCGGGGAGCCGACCAGCATGGCGGTGATCGATGCGCATAAACGCATCGACGCCTATCGCACCCGCGTCACCGGCCGCGAGGCGCATTCAGGCATGCCCGAGCTTGGCGTCAACGCCATCGCCGCCGCGGCGGCGCTCATCGGGGAACTCGGACGCATCGGCGACGGCATCGCGGCGCGCGATCGCGACGAGCGTTTCGTGCCCCCCTACTCGACCGTTTTCGTCGGCACGATTAAGGGCGGAACCGCGCACAATATCGTGCCCAAGACCTGCGAATTTCAGTGGCAAGTCCGCAGCCTGCCCG
>DATEMT010000233.1:0-2840 GCA_035275445.1 Methyloceanibacter sp.
TCGCCCTCAACCCTCCGCCCGCGGCGAGCGGCGCGCTGATCGCCTTCGGTCTCGCCTATCTTGATGCGATGGTGCGCGCCGGCGGCGCCGTCGATGCGCTTTCGCTCCGCAGCGCCATGGCGGCCATGAACCGTGCGCGCGAGACCCATGGCGAGGAGCTGTCGCCGCGGCTTGCCGGCGGTCTCTTGGCGGCCGAGTTGCGCGAGGCGGGACGCCACGCGTCGGCCTATCGCGGCACGACCCATGTCAGCGTCATCGACGCTGAGGGAAACGCCGCCGCGATCAGCCTGTCGAACGGCGAGGGCAACGGCTTCATCGTCGGCGAGTTCGGCTTCATGCTGAACAACATGCTGGGCGAGAAGGATTTGATGCATGGCGGCCTCGATGCCTGGCGACCGGGCACGCGTCTCTCCTCGATGATGGCCCCGACCCTCATTCTCGAACCCGACGGCGCGATCACGGCGCTCGGAACCGGCGGCTCGAACCGCATCCGGTCGGCGATCCTTCAGGTCGCCGCCAACCTGCTCGATCACGGCATGGATCTCGATGAAGCGGTCGAGGCGCCGCGGCTCCATGTCGAGCGCGACGGCAAAGTGAGCTTCGAGCCCGGCTTCACCGCGGAAGCGGAGAGCGCCTTCCGCGCGCTAGGGCCCCAGGCCGACGCTTGGCCTGAGCGCAATCTGTTCTTCGGCGGCGTCCATGCCGCGCGCCGCGATCGCAACGGTGGGCTCGAAGGCGCGGGCGATCCCCGCCGCGGCGGCCGGTCGCGCATCGTGTGACGCTTTGATTGCATCGAAGCTTGTCATGCCTGCGCAGGCGGGCATCCAGTAAACGCCGCGTTGCGACATAGGACCGAGAGAGATTACTGGATCGTCCGCCTGCGCGGACGATGACAAACGAACCTTGACGCAAAACGTCAAGCGCGCGTCGCTAATTGTCAACAAGACCGGGCGTTCGCGCGCACAATGACGGGCAACCGAAGTGTCGAGGGACCATGAAGAACGCCATCGCCATCCGTCATGTCGCCTTCGAGGACGCCGGCATCCTGACCGGGCTGCTTCAGGACCGCGGCATCGCGCTCCGCTATCTCGAAGCCGGCGTCGACGATCTCAACCCCGCCAAGACGGCCGACCTCCTGCTCGTGCTCGGCGGCCCGATCGGCATCTACGAGATCGACCGCTACCCGTTCCTGAAAGAGGAGCTCGCCGTCATCGAGGCGGCGGTGAAGAAGGGCGTTCCCACCATCGGCATCTGTCTCGGCTGCCAGGCGCTCGCTGCCGTCTTTGCCGCGCGCGTCTATCCCGGCCGCGAGAAGGAACTCGGCTGGGACGAGATGACGCTGACCAAGGACGGCAAGGCCTCGCCGCTCGGCGCGATCGAGGGCGTGCGCGTGCTGAACTGGCATGGCGATACGTTCGATCTGCCGGTGGGCGCGACCCGCCTCGCCTCGACCAAGATCACCCCGAACCAGGCCTTCGCCCACGGCCCGCGCGTGCTCGCGCTGCAATTCCACGTCGAGCTGCCCGGGCGCGACATGGAGAAATGGCTGATCGGCCACACCATGGAGCTCACCGCCTCCAAAGCCGATCTCGGCAAGATTCGCACCGAGACCGCGCGCTACGCCGCGGCCGCCAATGTGGCCGGCAAGCGCCTGTTCGAGACTTGGCTCGACACTCTCGCCTGAGCCGACCTAGAGCGGGGTCTGTTTCTGCGGCTCGGGCGTGGCCACCACCGACTCGCCCGGCGTCGCCGGCAAGTCGCGCGTGTCGGGCGCCTTCACGTCGTCGCCCTTGGCGTTCCACCAGGTCGAGGCGTAGCTCGCCCCGCCGCTCCGCTTGGTGAGGTGCGTCACCACCTCCTCACCGGGATAGTAATAGACCGTCCACGGCCCCACGATCGCCTTCGGCACGGCGCGCCACGTCACGATCACTTCGTCGCCGCGCTGGGCCTCGCCCTTCTTGACCTCGAGCACTTGGAGCGTCGCGAGATAAGACGGCAGCTCCTCGCCGGTCGCGTCGTCCTTGGTGATGCTGGTGCAGGTCACGTTGAGGACGCGGACGAGCGCCACGAGATCGCTCTTCTCCATCAGGTCCTGGTCCGACATCGGTGCCGGCAGGGCGTGCGCCGGCACCGTTGCCAGTGCGAGCACGACACTCAAAACGGACAGGATATGGCACAGGCGCATGGAACGTCCTCGTGGTGGTGTCGGTTTATCGATCTCGAACGCGCGGGAAGACTACGACGTTCTGAAGTCGTTCGTCATGCCCGGACTTGATCTTCCCCTCTCCCCTTGAGGGAGAGGGCTTTCCGCCCGACGCGCAAAGCGCGGCGAGTGGCGGGAAGGGTGAGGGGTGATGTCTTTCGACGCCGCTCCGCGGCTTGCCCCTCACCACGCGCCAACGGCGCGTGTGCTCTCCCACAAGGGGAGAGCGGAAGAAGAAGCCCGGCAATGACAGAGACGAAAGGCAGCGGCCTCATCGCGCTGCATACCGCAAAGGCCAAAAAGGAGCATGTCATGGTCAATATCTATCTCTTCATCGAGTTGCTGCACACGGCCAATGCGGTAACGACCGTCGACACGCTGAAGGCGCTTGAGATGCAGAACTGCAAATTCGCCAATGTCGTCGTCCTGTCGGAAGAGAAGATCGTGGCGCAGCTCGACTGCAACGACTCGAGCGACGGCGACCGGGCGCTCCTGAACAAGATCGCCAAGGTCGACGGCGTGGTGCAGAGCAACATCATCGCCGTGGTCCGCCCCGTGAAGCGCTGATGTCTTTCATGCGCGGACACACCTTCCCCCCTCCCCTTGAGGGAGAGGGCTTCCCGCCCGGCGCGCAAAG
>DATEMT010000234.1:0-9439 GCA_035275445.1 Methyloceanibacter sp.
GCCACCGTCAACGCCGGCGTCATCGCCGGGCTCGAGCCCGAGCTCGCAGCCCTATCGGCCGTCCTGGGCGCGCGACGACGACGATAACTAGCGCGACGGGGGAGGGCCGACCGAGATTGCCCGCTCTCCCCCTCCGCCGCCTCAAGACGGCAGAGCCATCAATCGCGCCCCGCCGCGAGCACCTCGCGCCCTGAGCCCTCTCGCGAGCCGGTCATCGAACCTACGTCTGACCCATCCCCCGCGAGGCCGTCATGATCCCCGCTTCGATCGCCGCTTCACCTTGGTCTTACCTGGCGCCGATTGTTCTCCTCGCCGGCTCGAATCTGTTCATGACCGTGGCGTGGTACGGCCATCTCAAGTTCAAATCCGTGCCTCTCGTCACCGTCATCGTCGTGAGTTGGGGCATTGCTTTCGTCGAGTATTGTCTCGCCGTGCCGGCAAACCGGATCGGCAGCGCGGTCTATTCGCCGGCTGAGCTGAAGACGATCCAGGAGGTCATCACGCTGATTGTTTTCGCCGGCTTCACCGCGATCTATTTCCGCGAGCCGCTCAGCCTGACGCAAGGGGCGGGTTTCGCGCTGATCGCGCTCGGCGCCGTGCTTGTATTTCGCGGCGCGCCGTAGCCGTCGAAACCCGCGCCTTAGGCTTGTCCGGCGGCAAGAGACGGGGTCGCCGCCCCGTCGCAGGCTAGATGCCGCGGAACAAATTGCCGACCGCCAGGATCAGATAGGCGATCACCGCGACCCAGAATCCATGCTCGGTGATGAAGGGAATTTGCGAGAAGTGGCCGATCACGGCCAAAGCCCACAAAATCGCCGAAACGATAAAGACCACCGTCGACGGTGCTGATAGAGTCATTTGCTGCCCCCCGTGTTGACGAGTGGACTTTAATCGTTTTCTTTGGGAAAGCGAGGCGTTTGCTCGATCGGACGTGGGGCTTCGGACTGGGGCGAGCCGCCCTTTGCGGCGAGTAAGGAGGGAAGCGATGCGTCCAATGACGCGGTTGATTCTGGGGATTGCGGCTCTCGCCGGCATTTTCGCCGCCGTCGCTCTCGGCCTACCCTCCCATGTCACGGTGAGCCGCGCGGTGGTCATCAACGCCCCCGAATCGGCCATTTTTCCTTATCTCAACAACTTGCACCAATTCGGCGATTGGTCGCCGTGGAAGGCGCGCGACCCGGAATTGGCGGTGAGTTACGGCGGTCCTGAGAGCGGCCAGGGCGCGCGCGTCACCTGGTCGAGCAAGAAGCCTTCGATCGGCATGGGCAGCATGGAGATCGGCGAGAGCCAGCCCAGCCGCCACATCGACCTTGTCGTGAATTTCAACGGCTTGGACGGCACGAGTTCGTACGACGTCATGCCCTCGGGTTCGGGGAGCAAAGTCATCTGGACCTTCGGCTACGACTCCGGCACCAACCCGCTCAAACGGTGGAAAGCCCTGATGCTCGATGGCCTGGTCGGCGCCGAGTATCGCAACGGACTCGAGCTTCTGAGAGAAAAGGTGGAGGCCGATCGGCGTCCGACCATGCCGACCATGGTGCCGGCGCCGCAGCAAGGTGTCACAATTCAGCCTGAACAGCCTGCTGCGCCCATTCCGCCGGGCGCTCCAGTACCGCCAGGCGCAGCGCCTCAAGCGGGCGCCCCCGCCGCGACGGCAGCCCCGCAACCCGACGCGGCACCGGCGGCGCAGCCAAGCCAGCCTCCCGCGACGAGTTCCGCGGCTCCGAAGAAAAAGAAGCGTCCGCAGTAGCGGATCGGCCCGAAGCGGCGTCTAGAGCTTTTGCTCTTGGTCAGGCTCGGGCGCAGGCGGATCGGCCGTAATGGCCTGGATCACCAACCGGAGCGAGTTCGCAAGCCACTTGTCGTGCGGCGCGCAACTATCGTCCGCGGCGTCGCCGCTCGCGGCACGAGGATCCTCTTGCGCCAAATGGGGGTCGACCACGCTTGGCCCGGCGACCCGATAGGAGCGCGAATCCCCGCTCGTGCTGGTGACCGTGATGTGGTCGCCGACCGCAAGCTCGCTCAGCATCTCGTCCGAACGTTGTGAAGCGGCGGCGGCGTCGTGCGGACGCGGCGCATAGAGTGCCGTCATGGTGTGGGCCTCGTCGCCGTCCTTGACCACCGCTGCGCTCAGTCCAAGCCGTTGCACCTTCACGCTGGCCGGAACCGATGCTTCGGTCCAAGGCCAGGACGACGGCGCCGGCGATTCGGCCAGCGCGCGGTCCCAGGCGCGCTCCCGCAACGACTGCGCGAGCTCGGCCGGTGCGCCGAGAAAAAGACCGGTCGCGATCGCGCCCCCGGCAAGGGCTGCCGCGATCCCGCGCCGCTTGCCGCGCGCGAGAAAGAGGAGGAGGAGCTGCGCCGACCCCCGTAGCGGCATCAGATCCTCCTCCCGACTCGCCGCGGGGAGGTAAAGTCGCGGCGGTGGCAATGATAAAAGGCGAGCGTGAGCGCGCTCAGGGCGACGATCAGCACGGCGCCGGCAAAAGCCGCGTCGGGCTTCGCCAACGCGCCCAGAGGCGCGAAGAAGAAGATGAGAGCTAGGACAAGGAAAAACGAAGCCGCCGCTTGCTTGCCTGCATGCAGAGCTTGGCGTCGTTCGGTCATCGACATCGACCCCGTCATTCAGCCTGAAGAAAATCAACCATGGTAATAGGGCGGCGCTTTAGCCGGATTGTGGCTTGGCCGCCAGCCTTCCCGCCACAACTGTGGCGCAATTGCGATTGTGCACAGGCGGGGGGCGGCGCGGGTGCGGACTTGCGGGCAGTCGCGCCCCCGCTTAGGGTGCGCCCGCTCCGGCGCCGCTTTCTGCATTATTTTCACTTTCCAGGAGATCGATATGGGACTGGTCGCCCGCACGCTCGAACGGGTCAAGCCTTCGCCGACCATGGCGATTACCAGCAAGGCGCGCGAGCTGAAGGCCGCGGGTTTTGACGTGATCGGCCTTGGCGCCGGCGAGCCCGATTTCGACACGCCCGACAACGTCAAGCAGGCGGCGATCGAGGCCATCCAGCGCGGCGAGACCAAATACACCGCCGTCGACGGCATTCCCGAGTTGAAGCGGGCGGTGGTCCAAAAGTTCCAGCGCGAGAACGGCCTCGCGTACAAGCCGTCGGAAATCACCGTGGGCAGCGGCGGCAAGCAGGTGCTTTACAACGCGCTGCTCGCCACGCTCGATCCGGGCGACGAAGCGCTCATCCCGTCGCCCTATTGGGTGAGCTATCCCGATATTGTCTTGCTGGCCGGCGCGGAGCCGGTCATCGTCGAGACCAAGCTCGAAGACGGTTTCAAGTTGAAGCCCGAGGCGTTGGCGCGCGCCATTACGCCGCGGACCAAATGGTTCATCTTCAACTCGCCCTCGAACCCGACCGGCGCGGCTTACACCGAGGCGGAGATCAAGGCGCTCACCGACGTGCTGGTGAAGCATCCGCGCGTGTGGGTGCTGTCCGACGATATCTACGAGCATCTCGTCTATGACGGATTCAAGTTCACGACGCCGGCCGCGGTCGAGCCCAGGCTCAAGGACCGCACGCTGACGCTGAACGGGGTCTCGAAGGCCTATTCCATGACCGGCTGGCGCATCGGCTATGGCGGCGGGCCTGAGCCTTTGATCAAGGCGATCGCCACGCTGCAATCGCAATCGACGTCGAATCCCTGCTCGATCAGCCAATGGGCCGCGGTCGAAGCGCTGGAAGGACCGCAGGACTTTCTCAAGGAGTGGGTCGCGTCCTTCCAGGAGCGGCGCGACCTCGTGGTGGCGATGCTGAACCAGGCCAAGGGCCTGTCCTGTCCCAAGCCCGAAGGCGCCTTCTACGTCTATCCGTCCTGCGCCGGCGTGATCGGCAAGACCACGCGCGGCGGCAAGACCATCGGCAATGATGAGGATTTCGCCACCGCGCTGCTCGAAGAAGAGGGCGTGGCCGTGGTGCATGGCGCGGCGTTCGGGCTTTCGCCCTTCTTCCGCATTTCCTATGCGACCGGGATCAAGGCGCTCGAAGAAGCCTGCCGCCGCATCCAGCGCTTCTGCGGCAATCTCGGCTGAGGCGGGAGGACGACATGCCCGACATGAAATTCAGCACCGGCAACCAGATCAAGGGCAAGATCATGGAGATCCGCAAAGGCGCGGTGACGGCCATCGTCTATGTCGCGGTTCCCGGCGACACCATGCTCGAAGCGAGCGTGACCATTCCGGCCCTCGAGACGCTGAAGCTTTACGAAGGCAAGCCCGTGGTGCTGATGATAAACCCGGGCGATATCATCATCGGCTGCGAATAAGGCTGCGACGCCGTCACGCCGTCATCGTGCGCCGATTGTGGGCGACGTTTTTTTCGGTGAGCAACTGCTCGAGTTCGCCGGCCTGAAACATCTCGCGCACGATATCGCAGCCGCCGATGAACTCGCCTTTGACGTAGAGCTGGGGAATGGTCGGCCAGTTCGAATAGGCCTTGACCCCTTCGCGCACCCCCATGTCCTCGAGCACGTTGATGTCTTTGAAATCGACGCCGAGCTGGTTCAGAATCTGCGCGACCTGCATCGAGAAGCCGCATTGCGGCATGGTCTTGCTGCCCTTCATGAACAGGACCACGTCGTTGCCGGCGACCTCCCGTCTGATCCAGTCCTGGACGTCCTGAGCGCTCATCGTCGATCCTTTCATTATTCTTCCGTGTAGCTAAGGCGCCGCCGTCTTCAGCGCAAGGGCGTGGAGCGCGCCACCCATGTTTCCTTTCAGCGCCTCGTAGATCATCTGGTGCTGCTGCACGCGCGTCTTGCCGCGGAACGCCTCGGAAACGACGGTCGCGGCGTAGTGGTCGCTGTCGCCGGCAAGGTCCTCGATGCGGACCTCGGCGTCGGGAAAGCGCTCCTTGATCAGGCGGACTATGTCGTCGGCGGCCATGGCCATGATGGCGGTGCTCCTTGTTCCCCGGTCTAGCCGTTCGCCATGAAATGCGGCAACCAGCCCTCGTGCTGCGTCCTGAGCACGGCCAAGGGAAGCGGCGGCTCGCCGTCGAGAACGATCGCGTCGCCGTCCACCCGGCCGAGCAGCCTGAGCGGTACCTTGGCCGCTGCCGCGGCCTTGTGGATGGCATCGGCCTTGTCGGGGTCGGCGGCGATGACATAGCGGCCCTGGTCCTCGCCGAACCAGGTGGCATGAGGCGGCCGCGGACCTGTCAGCGCGTCGAGAACGACGCCGTGACCGCCGGCGAGAGCCATCTCGGCGATCGCGACGAGCAGCCCGCCGTCGGAGACGTCGTGCACCGCCGACACGGCGCCGGCCCAGATCAACCCTCGGACCGAGTCCCCGGTTCGGCGCTCGGCATCGAGATCGACCGGCGGGGGCGCGCCGAAGGTTCGGTTCAACATCGCCTGCAAATAGAGCGACTGGCCGAGATGGCCGGCCTCTTCCCCGAGCAGCATGAGCACATCACCCGGACGGTTCAGTGCGATGGTCGCCATCATGGAGATGTCGGGGATGAGTCCGATGCCGCCGATCGCCGGCGTCGGCGGTATAGCGACGCCGTTCGTCTCGTTGTACAGCGACACGTTGCCGGAGACGACGGGGAAGGAAAGGGCGGCGCCGGCCTCGGCCATGCCTTCGATCGCGGCGGCGAATTCGCCCATGATCTCGGGTCGCTCCGGATTGCCGAAATTCATGCAGTCGGTGATGGCGAGAGGATCGGCGCCGACCGCGGTGAGATTGCGCCAGCATTCGGCAACCGCCTGCTTTGCGCCCTGATGCGGATCGGCGGCGCAATAACGAGGCGTCACGTCGCAGGAAATGGCAAGGCCCTTGTTGCTGCCGTGCACGCGCACCACCGCGGCGTCGCCGCCGGGTCTCTGCACCGTGTCGGCCATGACCATGTGATCGTACTGCTCCCAGATCCAGCGGCGCGAGGCGAGGGCCGGCGAGGCCATCAGGTAGGCGAGCACCGCGAGCTGGCGGTCGGGGGCCGGCACCGTCTCGGGCGCCACGACGGGTTGCGGCTCGGTCTTGGTCCAGGGCCGCTCGTAGACCGGGGCCGCATGAGCGAGAGCCGCGAGCGGGATGTCGGCCTCGACCGCGCCGCGATGGCGCACCACGAGGCGTTCGGTGTCGGTGGTGTAGCCGATGATCGAGAAGTCGAGCTCCCATTTGCGGAACACCCGCTCGGCGATCTTCTCCGAGCCGGGCTTGAGGATCATCAGCATGCGCTCCTGACTCTCGGACAGCATCATCTCGTAGGCGGTCATGCCCTCCTCGCGCGTCGGCACGCGGTCGAGTTCGAGGTCGATGCCGACGCCGCCCTTGTCGGCCATCTCGACCGAGGAGGAGGTGAGCCCCGCCGCGCCCATGTCTTGAATGGCGACGATGGCGTCCTCCGCCATCAACTCGAGACAGGCCTCGAGCAGAAGCTTCTCCGTGAACGGGTCGCCCACCTGCACGGTCGGGCGCTTCTCCTCCGATGCGTCGTCGAACTCCGCCGACGCCATGGTGGCGCCGTGGATACCGTCGCGGCCGGTCTTGGAGCCGACATAGACGACGGGATGGCCGACGCCTTTCGCCGCCGAGGTGAAGATGCGGCCGGAATCGACCAGCCCCACGCACATGGCGTTGACGAGGATATTGTCGTTGTAGCGTGGATCGAAATTGGTTTCGCCGCCGACCGTCGGCACGCCCATGCAATTGCCGTAATCGCCGATCCCCGAGACGACGCCCGCCACGAGATGCCGCGTCTTGGGATGGTCGGGCGCGCCGAAGCGCAACGCGTTCATGTTGGCGATCGGGCGCGCGCCCATGGTGAACACGTCGCGCATGATGCCGCCGACGCCGGTCGCGGCGCCCTGATAAGGCTCGATGTAAGACGGGTGATTGTGGCTCTCCATCTTGAACACGGCCGCCTGGCCGTCGCCGAGATCGACCACGCCCGCGTTCTCGCCCGGTCCCTGGATCACTTGCGGGCCTTCGGTCGGGAGCTTTCTCAGCCAGACCTTCGAGGATTTGTACGAGCAGTGCTCCGACCACATCACCGAGAAGATGCCGAGCTCGGTCAGCGACGGCTCGCGGCCGAGCGCTCCGAGCAATAGCTTGTACTCCGCCGCGCTGAGGCCATGTTCGGCGGCGGTTTCCGGCGTGATCCTCTCATCCGCCTTCGCGGCGCGCGCTGCGACGTTCAATGGAGCGTCTCCACGAGAGACAGGAACATCTTGGCGCCGTCGGTGCCGGAGAGAGGAGCATCTGCGAGACGCTCCGGATGCGGCATGAGACCGAGAACCGTTCCGCGCTCGTTGTAGATGCCGGCGATGTTGCGGCGCGAGCCGTTGGGGTTGGCGGCACCGGTGATCGCGCCCTCGGCGGTGCAGTAGCGGAAGGCGACGCGGCCTTCGCCTTCCAGGCGGTCGAGCGTGGCTTCGTCGGCGAAAAAGCTGCCGTCCTTGTGGGCGATGGGAAAGCGGACGATTTCGCCGCGCGCGTAGCGGCGGGTGAAGGCCGTGTCATTGCGCTCGACGCGGAGCAGCACGTCGCGGCATATGAATTTGAGCGTTGCGTTCCGCATCAACACGCCGGGAAGCAGGCCCGCCTCGGTCAAGACCTGGAAGCCGTTGCAGATGCCGAGCACGGGGGTGCCGGCCTTCGCGCGCGCGATCACTTCGCGCATCACCGGCGAATGCGCCGCCATGGCGCCCGAGCGTAGATAATCGCCGTAGGAGAACCCCCCCGGCAGCACGATCAGGTCGCTCGCCGGGATGTCGGAATCGCCGTGCCACACCATGGCTGGCGCGCGGCCCGTGGCGGCTTGCAGCGCCACCGCCGCGTCGCGGTCGCAGTTCGATCCGGGAAAGACGATGACGCTGGCTTTCACGGTCCTGCAATTTCTCCCTTGTCATCGCCCGGCTTGACCGGGCGATCCAGCAATCGCCCGCTTGGATTACTGGATGCCCGCTTTCGCGCGCACGACATTTTCGTCAAGGACTGAGAAAAAACAAACTTGGTCTCAAGCCGCATCGAGCTCATAAGCGTAGTTCTCGATGATGGTGTTGGCGAGAAGCTGCTCGCACATGCGCTCGACTTCGGCACGGGCGCGGCCGGGGTCGGTCTCGACCACCTCGACCTCGATATACTTGCCCTGGCGCACGCCGCCAACCGAGCCGAAGCCGAGGGCATGCAGCGCGCCGGCGATGGCCTTGCCTTGCGGATCGAGCACGCCCGGCTTCAACGTGATGGTAATGCGCGCCTTCATGCTCCCTCGTCGCGACCGCTATTTCGAGCGCACCAGCACCGGGCCGGTTCGCGTCCGCATCGGGTTGTCCACATGCAGCCCGAGCCGGCGCGCGACTTCCTGATAGGCCTCGACCAATCCGCCCATGTCGCGGCGGAAGCGGTCCTTGTCGAGCTTGTTCTGCGTCTCGATGTCCCACAGCCGGCAGCAATCCGGCGAAATCTCGTCGGCGAGCACGATCCGCATCTGTTCGTTTTCCCACTGCCGGCCGAACTCGCATTTGAAATCGACGAGCCTGATGCCGACGCCGAGAAACAGCCCCGAGAGAAAATCGTTGATGCGGAGCGCGAGCGACATGACGTCGTCGATCTCCTGGGGCGTCGCCCAGGCGAACGCGGTGATATGCTCCTCGGTGACCATCGGGTCGCCGAGCTGGTCGTTCTTGTAATAGAACTCGACGATCGAGCGCGGGAGCGCGGTTCCTTCGTCCAGGCCGAGCCGGGTCGACAGCGAGCCCGCGGCAACGTTGCGCACCACGACTTCGAGCGGAATGATCTCGACCTCGCGGATCAGTTGCTCGCGCATGTTGAGCCGCTTGATGAAATGGGTCGGGACGCCGATCTCGCCGAGCCTCTGGAACAGATACTCGGAAATGCGGTTGTTGAGGACGCCCTTGCCCTCGATCTTGTCGCGCTTCTTGTTGTTGAAGGCGGTGGCGTCGTCCTTGAAATGTTGAATGAGCGTGCCAGGTTCCGGCCCTTCGTACAGGATCTTAGCCTTGCCTTCGTAGACGCGCCGGCGGCGGTTCATATTTGGGACCTCACTCACGATGGCTCTGACGGCTGACAAGCGCCAAAGGCGCGGGCGCTCAAAGTGGCCGCGCGCAACTTGTAGATTGCCATTGCCGGAATCGACTTAAAGGGTCTCGGCAGAACTTAGCGTAAGGGTAGGAGGCGTACAATGTTTGCCGGGACGCAGCCGGTATGTTCCCGCAACTTATTGATTTTCAGGGCTTTTGGGGTTATCCCTCTGTCCGGCGCCGGAGGCGCTTTCCCCAGGGATTTGTCACAGTACGCCCCGAATCGAAGGGGCTCAAGGAGGCGAAAGGCCAATGACCACTTTTGAGGAACGCCAGAAGGGCTTCGAGCGGAAATTCGCCCTTGACGAGGAACTCAAGTTCAAGGCGACGGCACGGCGCAACCGGCTTCTCGGCCTGTGGGCCGCCGGCGAGATGGGGATAGCGG
>DATEMT010000235.1:0-4749 GCA_035275445.1 Methyloceanibacter sp.
GCGCTAGAGCGCGTCGTCCTCGGCGTCCTCGACCGAGTAACCGAGACGGTCGAGCGCCTCTTCGAGATAGTCGGGGAGGAGCGGCATGCCGAGGAGATATTCGTCGGTGCGATTGGTGCGCTCCGCCCGCGCCGTCGCGAGCGCCTCGTCAAGCTCGTCCGGACCGAACGAACCTCGGCCGATCCAGGCGAGGGCGACGAGGCTTGCCCGCTCGTCCTCGTTAAGATCGCGGATGAAGCTCATGAGTTCGTCTTCGGTCGCGTCGTCGGAGAAGGATTCAAGGATGGATTCGGCGTCATGATCGGACGTGGCGCCGTCGTCCCAGGCCGCTACCTTGGCCGCGATCTCACGCGACTTGACGATGACGAAGCCGACCTTGGTCGGCGATATTTCCAACCCCGCCATGGGGCCACCCTCGGGCCTGTCCCTGCCCCCCGCGCCTGAAGCTTGCACGACTTGTCGAAGTCCCGCAAGGAGGCTTGCCGGTCATCGCCGGCGCAAACTTGCCGCTGCTTCGGCCACGACCGTCTCGAACATCGCCGCGGTCAAGCGCCCGGTATTCGTATTCTGGCGGGAGCAGTGATAGGTGTCGAACAGGATAAGCCCGCCGGGAAGGGCGTGACGCGCGCCGTGCACGAAGGGAAAGGCGCCTCGTTTCAACTGGAGCGCATCGAGGATCGCGTCGTGGGCAATGCGACCGACGGCGAGGAGCGCGACGAGATTGGGCAGCGCCTCGATGCGGGCGTGAAGAAAGGGGCGGCAGGTCGCGACTTCCGCGGGCGTCGGCTTGTTCTGCGGCGGCACGCAGCGCACCGCGTTGGCGATCATGCAATCGACGAGCTCAAGCGCCTCGGGCGCGCCTTGTTGGTGCTGCCCGCGCGCCAAGCCCGCTTTGAGCAAAGTGGGGTAGAGCAGCTCGCCGGCAAAGTCGCCGAAGAAGGGGCGGCCGGTGCGGTTTGCGCCTTTGAGCCCGGGCGCGAGCCCGACGATGAGGAGGCGCGCGCTCTCGGCTCCGAAAGACGGCACCGCGCCGTTGAACCAATCGGGATGCGCGCGCCGGTTCTCCGCGCGGAAGGCGACGAGACGCGGGCAGAGCGGACAGGTCTTGACGGGTTCGGGGCCCACGGGCGCGCGGGCGTGAAGGGACGGCATCGCCAATGACTAGCGTCACGGAGCCGCGCGCGCCACTGTCGAAGATCAGGTCTCGATCAGGTCTTCGGATTGAAACTCGTCGGCCTGCTCGCCGCGTTTGCGCTCGCTGCGCTGCGCCCGCTCGGCCGGATCGCGGCCGATCTCGTTCTGGAGATTGGCGAGGTCGATGAACTGGTCGGCTTGGCGTCGAAGCTCGTCGGCGACCATCGGCGGGGTGGTCGCCAGCGTGGACACGACGCTTACCCGCTTCCCCTTGTGCTGAAGCGCCTCGACAAGCGAGCGGAAATCGCCGTCGCCGGAGAACAGCACGATGTGATCGAGATGGTCCGCAAGCTCCATGGCATCGACCGCAAGCTCGATATCCATGTTGCCTTTGATCTTGCGCCGCCCCATCGCATCGACGAATTCCTTGGTCGGCTTCGTCACCATGGTGTAGCCGTTGTAGTCGAGCCAGTCGATCAGCGGCCTGATCGAAGAATACTCCTGGTCCTCGATGAGCGCCGTGTAGTAGAGCGCGCGCACGAGCTGACCCTTGGAGCGGAAGAGCGCAAGCAGGCGTTTGTAGTCGATGTCGAAAGCAAGCGATTTGGCGGTGGCGTAGAGATTGGCGCCGTCGATGAAAAGGGCCATGCGTTCGTTCGGATAAAAGTTCATTTGCATATCGTTCACTTCAATATGACTTGTTTGATAGGGAGCGGCCTCTCGCAATGGGTTATGAGACGGCCACTATTGACTACATAGGTATGGCGGGGTGGCTCCGCAATTGAACCCGCGTAGCAAAATCGTGATTGCGCTTGGTGCCAATTTTCCCGGCAATTGGGGAACGCCTGCCGAAACGATTGCTCACGCTTTGCATGAAATGAGGCGAGCCAAGATCGAAGTCGCCTCCGTCTCGCCGCTTTACGTGACGGCGGCGGTCGGGAGCGCGAAGCAGCCCCCTTATGTGAATGCCGTCGCGCTGCTCGACACGCGGCTCGCGCCCGAAGCTCTGCTCCGCGTCCTCAAAGCGATCGAACGCCGCTCGGGACGGCGGGGCGGCAGGCCGTGGGGCCAACGCACCCTCGATCTCGATATTGTAGATTACGGCGGCCAGGTCCGACATTGGCGAGGGCGCCGGTCAGCCTATGCGCATGCCGGCACGCGCCCGCTCACCCTGCCGCATCCGCTCGCCCATCGCCGGCCCTTCGTACTGCGGCCGCTCCTCGATATCGCGCCCGATTGGCGGCATCCTGCGCTCAAGGCGAGTGCGCGCGAGCTGTGGCGTCAGGCGGTCAAGCGGGGGCAGGGCGCCGTGTTGAAAAGGCTGCCGTGAGCCCCGTGTCGCTTGCCTCGCCCGGGCGAAGCGCCTAAATAGAGGCCAAATCGCTTTCATTGGACAAGGATCAACTGATGGCTCGCGTTACCGTTGAGGATTGCATCGATAAGGTTCCCAACCGCTTCGAGCTCGTGCTCTTGGCCAGCCACCGCGCCCGCACCATCTCCGCCGGCGCCCAGATCGCCGTGCAGCGCGACAACGACAAGAATCCCGTCGTGGCGCTCCGCGAGATTGCCGACAAGAAAATCGCGTGCGACGATCTTCGCGAGGATTTCATCCACTCGATGCAGAAATATGTCGAGGTGGACGAACCCGAGGCCGAGGCCGTGCCGATGCTGTCGACCGACACGCGGATGCCGGTGTTCGGCCAGGACGATCAGGCGACCGACACCGCGATCGACAAGATGACCGAGGAGGAGCTCCTGCGCCGGATGGCGAGCCAGGCGCCTTCGGATGGCTCCAATGCGGGACCCCGCTCACGCTGACCTTCTTCTACCCTTCGGGCGCGTCGCCTGTCGCATTGTCACGCGGGTGATTGACGCGCGGTTTGGACGCGCTTGCGCCGGAAAGGCCGCGCCATGACCCGCCAATACGAGCTGGTCGAGCGGGTCTTGAGTTACCAGCCGACGGCCGACGAGGCGCTGCTCAACCGCGCCTATGTCTACGCCATGAAGGCCCACGGCAATCAGAAGCGGGCTTCCGGCGCGCCTTACTTCTCCCACCCGCTCGAAGTGGCGGCGATCCTCGCCGAGATGCGGCTCGACGACGCCACCATCGCCACCGCGCTTCTCCACGACACCATCGAGGACACCGACGTCACGCGCTCGGAGATCGATGCGCTGTTCGGCCGCGAGATCGGCACGCTGGTGGACGGCCTCACCAAGATCAAGAAGCTCGACCTCGTAACCAAGAAAGCCGAGCAGGCGGAGAACTTCCGCAAGCTGCTGCTGGCCATTTCGAGCGACATCCGCGTGCTCCTGGTCAAGCTCGCCGATCGTCTGCACAACATGCGGACGCTGTGGGCGATGAAGCCCGACAAGCGCAAGCTCGTCGCCGAGGAGACCATGGAGATCTATGCGCCGCTTGCCGGGCGCATGGGCATGCAGTGGCTGCGCGAAGAGCTGGAGGACCACGCCTTCAAGGCGCTGCATCCCCAGGCCTACGCCACGGTGGTCGAGCGGCTCGCCACCTTGCGCGAGCGCAATCAAGGGCTCATCAACGAGATCGCCGCCGCGCTCACCGGCAAGCTACGCGAGGCCAAGGTCGCCGGTTTCGCCGCCGGGCGCGAGAAGAAGCCCTACGCCATCTGGAGCAAGATGGAGCGGAAGCAAATCTCGCTCGAGCAACTCTCCGACATCTACGCCTTCCGCATCGTCGTGCCCACGGTCGAGGATTGCTACCGCGCGCTCGCCGTGGTGCACACGAGCTGGCACACCGTGCCCGGCCGCTTCAAGGATTACATCTCCAACCCGAAGCAGAACGACTACCAATCGATCCACACCACCATCGTCGGTCCACGCCATCAGCGGGTCGAGCTGCAAATCCGCACCGAGCGGATGCATTCCGTCGCCGAGTACGGCGTCGCCGCGCACGCGCTGTACAAGGACCTCAACGGTGGACAAGTCCGTGGCGCCGCTCCGTCGCAGGATTCGAACGCCTATCGCTGGCTCCGGCATCTTGTCGGCATGCTGCTCGATGGCGACAACCCGGAAGAGTTCCTCGAGCACACCAAGCTCGAGCTGTTCAAGGATCAGGTGTTCTGCTTCACCCCCAAGGGGCGCTTGATCGCGCTTCCCCGCGGCGCAAACCCGATCGACTTTGCCTATGCCGTGCACACCGATATCGGCAACACCTGTGTCGGCGCCAAGATCAACGGACGCCCCATGCCGCTCGGGACCGAGCTCAGGAACGGCGACGAGGTCGAGATCGTCTGCTCCAAGGCTCAGGTTCCGCCTTCGGCGTGGCAAAGCATCGCCGTCACCGGCAAGGCGCGCTCGGCGATCCGCCGCGCCACCCGCGACGCGGTGCGCGCGCAATACGGCAAGCTCGGCCGCGAGATCCTCGTCAGGGCGTTCCAGCGCCGCGCCAAGACGTTCAACGAGGAGGGTCTCACCTCGGCGCTCGGACGGCTGTCGCAAAAGACCGCCGAGGACGTGATGGCGGCGGTGGGAAGGGGCGAGCTCGCCTCGGTCGACGTGATCCGCGCCATCTTCCCCGAGGAGACGCCGCAGGAGCCTGCCAAGCGCCGGCGCAAGGTCAAGCGCACCGAGGAAGGCTGGTTC
>DATEMT010000236.1:0-10044 GCA_035275445.1 Methyloceanibacter sp.
TTCAGCGGCGCCGTGCTTTCGCTGACTTCGACCGGGGGCAATTTAACGCGCGTCGTCTCGAGCGGAACGCGTCCGCGATTGGTGCTGGTGAACATATCCATCTTTGCCGCAAAGCCTCACTGTTGTTCGCACGCGTGTCCCTCCGCCTCGCCGGAAGCAGCGCGTCTCTTGCCTCAAGCGTCGGGCGCGGGCTCTTGATCCTCGGCGAGTGCGACGGCTGGCTTGCCAGGGTCGCAGACGAAGTTGCTGACGGCGTTGTCTATCAGCTGGAACTGCGTCACGAACTCGTTCGTCAGCCTGCGGTAGCTGTCGTGGATCAGCGCGACGTGACGCTGAAGCCGCGTCAGTTCGCGTTCCTGAGCCTCGACGCGGAGCCGCAGCGCGTTGCGCTCGGCGATGAGGCGCTGAATTGCCCCCGCCGAGGCGAGAAGCACGAGTTCGATGTCCTGCTCGGAGCCGTGCTGACGGAACTCCGCGCCGGACTTGCCCGCCGCTTCGCTATCTACGCCTGCGATATCCATTGCCGCGCTACTGTCTCTGCCGAACATGTTCTCTCGTTGGAATGATGCGAGGGCGTGGGAGGACGGCCTCGCAAATGCCGCTATCTCAACGTGGTTTGCAGTTTACCATAAGTCGCGCCAATTGCCCGTTACCGGGTTGGACTATAGTTAACGTCTTGCCAAGCTGGAACGCAACTTGTGCCGGCTTCCCCCCTTTCGTCGTTGACGGTTCGATGCAGGGTAACGGCATGGCTGCCCCGACCGCGTGGCTGCGCGCACCGGAAATCCCTGGCGCAAACCACGCAAAGCGCGACGGCAAGGGCGCTCTCTGGAAGATGATCGACCGACGTGCAATCATCGCAAGGCCAAGAGCGCGAGCGGCAGACGCGGCTCCTCCTCGCTCCCATGCGTCGTCACGACCAAGTGCGAGGGTCTAAACGGCATCGAGCACCTTAGGTGCCGCACAGCTTGCATCGAGGAATTCGATCCCTGCTTCGAGCAGCATTGCGGCGAGGCGCATCGAAAATGCCTCGCGGCCTGCCCGCAGCAATGAGATGGGGGTTGCCGGCTACCCAGCTCTGAGGGAGGCCATGTCGATGGAGAAGCGGTACTTCACATCGGATTTGAGCAACCGGTCGTAAGCTTCGTTGACCTTCTGGATGGGGATGACTTCGACATCGGCGGTGATGTTGTGTTCGCCGCAGAAGTCGAGCATCTCCTGGGTTTCCGCGATGCCGCCGATGGGCGATCCGGAAAGGCTGCGCCGTCCAAAGAGAAGGCTGAAGGCGGCGACGGCCAGCGGCTTCTCCGGCGCACCGACGAGCGTGATGGTGCCGTCCCGCGCCAACAAGTGCAGGTAGGCGTTGATGTCGTGGTCCGCGGAAACCGCATCGAGGATGAAGTCGAAGCTGGCGGTGTGCTTCCGCATCTCGTCGGCAGTGCGCGAAACGACGACTTCGTCCGCCCCGAGGCGCAAAGCGTCGTCCTTCTTGTTGGGCGACGTCGTGAAGACCACGACGTGAGCCCCAAGCGCATGGGCAAACTTCACCGCCATGTGGCCAAGTCCGCCGAGACCGACCACGCCGACCTTCTTGCCCTTGGTGACGCCCCAATGGCGCAGGGGCGAGTAGGTCGTGATCCCGGCACAGAGGAGGGGAGCGACTCCAGCGAGATCGAGATTGGATGGGACGCGCAAAACGAAATACTCGTCGACGACGATGCTGTCGGAATAGCCGCCATAGGTGACGCCGCCGAGATGCTTGTCGGGAGAATTGTAGGTGAGGGTCATGTTCGGGCAGAATTGCTCGAGCCCCTCGCGGCAGTTCGGGCAGGTGTGGTCGGTATCGACTAGGCAGCCGACCGCGACCAGGTCCCCAGGTTTGTACTTGGTGACCGCGGACCCGACCTTGGTGACGCGGCCGACGATCTCATGGCCGGGGACGCATGGGTAGACAGTCGGCATCGCATCGCGCCATTCGTTGCGGACCTGATGCAGGTCGGAGTGGCAGATGCCGCAGAACAGAATTTCTATCTGCACGTCGCGTTCGGTCGGATTGCGCCGCAGGATGGTGTCGGGTCCTAGCGGCGATGTTTCACCGGCGGCAGAGTAGGCTTTTACATTGAACGCGTTCTGCATGCAGTTCTCCTTACGCGACTCTCGGCGACCGTCACGGACCGAGCGACTAGGGGATTGAGCAAGTGGCGATGATCGTGGCGCGGATCGTGGCCGCGGACATCTCGCCGTTGAGCATGTCCGCTTTCACAATGCAGATATGGGGGACCGAGGGGGTGTTTTACAGCCTTGGCGGACGGGCCCCGCGACGTGCCCCGATATGCGCTGAAGGAATGGTGGGCGGTACTGGACTCGAACCAGTGACCCCTGCGATGTGAACACAGTGCTCTACCAGCTGAGCTAACCGCCCGTTCGCGATTCACGCCTTGTCGAAGACGCGATGCCCGATCCGCGCCGGAAAAAGGATCGGCTCCGATCCGGATTTAGCGATCGGGTCCGGGATAAGTCAAGGAACCGCCCGGGGGCCGAAATCGTCTCTCCCGATGATGTCATTGCCCGGCTTGACCGAGCAATCCAGCAACCGGCGGCGCGCGTCATCATTAGAGCCTCCGCTTCGCGTCATTCCGGCGAAAGCCGGAATCCAGAAGCGGCATGCCCTAGAGTCTTGACGTTGGATACCGGCTTGCGCCGGTATGACGAGGTCAAGGCTTTGCCTTCAGCCCCTGCGCAAGCCTTCGTCAACTGTCGCTATTGGCCCGCGACCATCTTGTTGACGGTGGCGAGCGTCGCCATGGCTTCGTCGGATTTGCCCTCAGTGCAGAGCGCGTCGGCCTCGTCCATGAGCGCGTAGATCTTTTCCTGGTCGGCTTCGCTCAAGGCGTTGTTATCGACCCTGTCCTGCACGGCTTCCTGCGCCGTCGTGAGCTGCTGGGCGCACTCGCTATCGGCCGGTTCCTCTCCCTCTCCCTGCGCGTAAGCCGCCCCGCCCACGAGGCACGCGACGGCAACGCCGGTCACCAGACGTCTGAGCATCTCTCTCTCCCTGAACACCTGCACAAGCCCCCCGTTCGCGGGCATGCGAAATTCGCTTTCGATCATGGCTCTTCGTCGAGAGCGGCCGGGTGGATTAGGCTCGATCTGCGGCGGGATTGAGGCGATTCAGCCGCGGGAGGGCGCGAGCCCGCCGCCGTCGAGGAGACGCGCGGCGTGCCCGTCGAGTTGGTCGAAATGGTCGATCACCGCCTCCGGCGCGAAGCCGTCCAGGGGGCACGCGCCGTAGCCGAAGCTCACGAGGATCGCGGGCACCGCGGCCGCCTTGGCCGTCCTGAGATCGATGTCGCTGTCGCCGATCATCACCGACCGCGACGGGTCACCGCCCGCAAGCGCGATCGTGCCGGTGAGGTGGCCGGGATGCGGCTTTGCCACGGGGAAGGTGTCGCGTCCCGCGAGCGCGGTGAAATAATGTTCGATTTCAAGTTGTTGGATCAGAAGTCGGCTCAGGCTCTCGCGCTTGTTGGTGCAGATCGCAAGCCGCGCCCCTTGGGCGGCGAGACGGTCGAGCGCCGCGATCGCGCCGGGATAGGGCCGGCTCTCGCGGGCGATATTCGTCTCATAGTGGGTCAGGAACTCGGCCAGCATCCGGTCCACGTCGCCTTCCGCGCCGGCCCGTGCCAGCGCCTGCTCGATCATGACCTGGGCGCCGTGGCCGACGCAGCCGCGGATCACCTCGATCGAAACCGGTTCGTGCCCGCGACGCGCGAGCACATCGTTGAGAGCGTTGGTCAAGTCGGGCGCCGTATCGACCAGGGTGCCGTCGAGATCGAAGACGATGGTGGCGCCGGCGAACATGGCAGCACTCTGTCACACGCGTCTTGCGGGCTGGCAAGCGGCGGCGTAGAGGGTGGGCGTCGGGCAGCGCGCGGAGAGGCCTTGTTGACCAAGACCGATGAACTCAAGGAGGCCGCCGCCCGCGCCGCACTCGATCTCGTCACCGAAGGGATGCGCCTTGGGCTCGGCACCGGATCGACGGCGGCGCGCTTCGTCGCAGCGCTTGGCGAGAGGGTGGCGGGAGGGCTCAACGTGCTCTGCGTGCCCACCTCGGAGGCCACGCGCGAACAGGCGGCAGAACTCGGCATCCCCATCACCACGCTCGACGAGACGCCGCGGCTCGACCTCACGATCGATGGCGCCGATGAGATCGATTCCGAGCTCCGCATGATCAAGGGCGGAGGGGGAGCGCTGCTCCGCGAGAAGATCGTGGCGACCGCGTCGGACCGCATGGTGGTCGTGGCAGACGAGAGCAAGCTCGTCTCCGTGCTCGGCGCCTTTCCCTTGCCGATCGAGGTCGTGCGTTTCGGACTGATGGCGACCATCGGGCTGATCGAGGCGATCGCCGCCGAGGCGGGCTGCCACGGCGCCATCACGCTCCGGCCGGGGCAGGGCGAGGCGCCTTTCGTCACCGACCAGGGCAATCTCATCCTCGACTGCGCCTTCGGCAGCATTCCCGAGCCCGAGGTGCTCGCCTTCTCGCTCAAGCGCGTGCCGGGCGTGATCGAGCACGGCCTGTTTCTCGGGTTGGCCGATGTGGCTATCGTCGCCGGCAGAGGCGGCATCAAAGCGTTGCGCCGCGCGGGAGCCTGAGGTGGCTCGGTACGACTACGATCTCTTCGTCATCGGCGCGGGTTCGGCCGGCGTGCGCGCGGCGCGGCTTGCCGCGGAACTCGGCGCCAGCGTCGGCATCGCCGAAGAGTACCGCATCGGCGGCACCTGCGTGATCCGCGGCTGCGTGCCGAAGAAGCTCCTCGTCTACGGCAGCGCTTACGGCAGCGATTTCGCCGACGCGCGCGGCTTCGGCTGGGCGTGCGAGGATCTGCGCTTCGACTGGCCGGTGCTGATCCATAACGTGAGACGCGAGGTCGATCGCCTCAACGGCGTCTATACCAGGACCTTGGAGAAAGCGGGCGTCGCGCGCTACTTGACCCGCGCCGCGCTCGCCGGTCCGCACGAGATCAAGCTCGCCGATCGGGAGGGCACGCTCTCGGCGAAGACGATCCTGGTGGCGACCGGCGCCCGTCCCGTGTTTCCCGCGGTCAAGGGGCGGGAGCATCTCATCAGCTCGAACGAATGCTTCGAGCTCGAGCGCCTGCCCGGCAGCATCGTCATCATCGGTGCCGGCTATATCGGCATGGAGTTCGCCTCGATCTTCAACGGGCTCGGCGTGGCTGTCACCGTGCTCCATCGCGGCGAGCAAATCTTGCGCGACTTCGACATGGACCTTCGCGACGACCTCGCCGCTTCGATGCGCGATCGCGGCGTCGATCTCCGCATGAGTACCGAGGTCGCCGCGATCGAAAAAGACGAGGACGGCTATCGCGTCCATCTCGACCACGGCGGGTCGGTGCGGGCAGATCTGGTGATGGCGGCAACGGGACGGGCCTCGAACAGCTCGGGCTTGGGGCTCGAGGCGCTCGGCGTCGAACTGGGGGCGAACGGCCGCATCGCCGTCGATGAGTTCTCGAAATCCTCGGTGGACAATATCTATGCCGTCGGCGACGTGACCGAGCGGCGGCACTTGACGCCGGTTGCCATCCACGAGGCGACCGCGTTCGCCGAGACCGTGTTTGGAGGACGGCCGACGCCGGTCGACCACAGCTTCATCCCGACGGCGGTGTTCTCGCTGCCCGAGATCGGCACGGTCGGCCTCGCCGAGGACGCGGCACGCGCGACCATGGCCGGGATCGACATCTACAAGGCGCGGTTCCGTCCGCTGAAGTCCACGGTCAGCGGCCGCGACGAGAAGATGCTGATGAAGCTCGTCATCGACGCGAAATCGGACCGGGTGCTCGGCTGCCACGTGCTCGGACCCGACGCCGCCGAGATCGCGCAGATGGCGGCGGTGGCGCTCAAGCTCGGCGTGACCAAGGCGCAACTCGATTCCACCATGGCGCTCCATCCGAGCGCGGCGGAGGAACTCGTGACGATGCGCCACAAATGGGAGCCGCCGCGGCCGGTGGAGGGGTCCGATGCGGCGGCTTGAGGACAGGATCGCGCTCGTGACCGGCGCGGGCGCAGGCATCGGCCGGGCCATTGCCGAGACCTTCGCGCGGGAAGGCGCCATCGTCATCGTCGCCGACCGCGACGCCGATGCCGCCGCCAAAGTCGCGGGCGCCATCGTCACATCGAACGGCGCCGCGACCGCGCACGCCGTCGACGTCACCGACACCGCGCAGGTGAAGGCGCTGATGGGCGCGATCGGCAAGGCGCATGGCCGGCTCGACGTGCTCATCAACAACGCGGGCGTCGGCGAGCGCTCCGACTTCCGTCATCTCTCCGACGAGGCCTGGGGCCGGGTGTGGCAGACCAATCTCGACGGGACCGTGCGCTGCGCGCGCGAGGCGTTCGACCTCCTGAAGGCCTCGGGGCACGGCGCGATCGTCAACCTGTCCTCGATCATGGCGACCAAGCATACGCGGCAGATGGCAGTCTATTCGGCGACCAAGGGCGCGGTGTCGGCGCTGTCGCGCAGCCTCGCGGTC
This sequence comes from Methyloceanibacter sp., assembly GCA_035275445.1. Lineage (GTDB taxonomy): Bacteria > Pseudomonadota > Alphaproteobacteria > Rhizobiales > Methyloligellaceae > Methyloceanibacter. Next base: position 6,549 of record DATEMT010000236.1, read on the forward strand.
GAATACGCCCCGTACGGCATCCGGGTGAACACGCTCTTGCCGGGCTACGTCGAGACCGCGCTGATCGGGCGCTACATTTCCAATCCGATGATCGCCAAGGCGCTCTTGACGCAGACGCCGCTCAGGCGCTTCGGCACGCCCCAGGACATCGCCAATGCGGCGCTGTTCCTCGCCTCCGACGAGGCGGCCTACATCACCGGCGCCGCCCTCAATGTCGATGGCGGCATGGCGACCACGCTCTGATAGGCCTCATCCCGGACTTGCGGAGCGCTCCGCAGCATGAGGAGCCGCGCCGTCAGAGACGCGAGGGCGGGATCATGGTCTCCTCGACGATCCCGTCGACCACGGCCATCAGCGCCGCCTGCTCGGTGCCGCCGAGTTCCTTTACCGCCTCGTAGCGGGCGAGCTGGCGGTCGGCGCTCGTGCCGCGCTTGACGATGGTGCGGGCGTGAACCATCTCGGCTTCGCAGCCGAAATGAGCGGCATCCTCGGCCACGAGCTCGAACAGCTCCTCGAGCAGGTCGGCGAACGGCACGACCTCGCCCCTGCCGAAATCGACCATGCCCTGCTCGATGCCGTAGCGCTGCGCGCGCCAGCGGTTCTCCCGCACGAGAACCGGCGGATAGTGGCGCCAGCGCTGGTTCTGCCGCCGCAGACGATAGAGCATGCGCAAGACGCAGCGATAGAGCGAGGCGATGGCGATGCCGTCGTCGAGCAGCGGGCAGATGTCGGTGATGCGCATTTCGAGGGTGGGAAAGCGCGCCGAGGGCCGCAAGTCCCACCACAGCTTGGTCCCGTCCTCGATCAGCCCGGCATGGACCAGGAGTTCGACGGTCCGGGCATACTCGCTCCAGCTCGAGAATTGATGCGGCAGACCGGTGCGGGGAAGCTCGTCGAACACGGAAAGGCGATAGGATTTGAGTCCGGTCTCGGCACCCTGCCAGAACGGCGAGGACGTGGACAGCGCGAGAAGATGCGGCAAGAAATACGAAGCCTGGCCGAGCAGATCGATGCGGAGATCCTCGTCCTCGATGCCGACATGCACATGCATGCCGGAAATGACGAGCCGCCGCGCCACGAGCTGAAGGTCATGGGCGAGGACGTTGTAACGCTCCTTGTCGGTGTGGTGCTGGCTCTGCCATTGGGCGAAGGGATGGGTCGAAGAGGCAATCGGCGCGAGGCCGAACTCATCGGCGATGCGGCCGACCGTGGCGCGGAGGTGGGCAAGCTGGTCGCGCGCCTCCTGGATCGTTGTGCACACGCGGGTGCCGACCTCGATCTGCGAACGCAGGAATTCGGGGCTGACCTGCCCGCGGAGCGCCTCCTCGCATTTGGCGAGCAGCGCCGGCGGCGACTCCTGAGCGAGGTCGCGCGTGGTGCGATCGACCAGGAGGTATTCCTCCTCGACGCCGATGGTGAAGCTTGGTTCCTTGATCGCCATGGCCTCTATGGTGGCACAAAGCCGAAGCCGAGCGGTAGAGCCTAAGGCAACTGTCCGACGAGAGCGGCGACGACGACGCCGGTGAGGTAGGCCAAACCCGCGGCGCAGATCCCGATCAGGAACGTCTCCAAACCTGACCGCCACCATGGCGCAGGCGACCAGCGGCTCCGGAGCGAGCCGATCAAAAAGAACGTCGCGCCGGTCATCACGGTGGAGACGGAGATCGCGGCGGGCATGCCGGCGATGAATGGAAGCAGCGGAATTGCACCGCACAGCAGAAAGGCGAGAAAGGTCATCAGCGCCGCCCGCGCCGGCGACCGGGCTATCGGCGGGAGCCCGTGCTCCTCGGTCATCATCGTGTCGATCCAGCGTTCGCGCGTGCCGGTGATGACGTCGACCGCGCTGTCGAGCGCCTCGCCGGAGAAGCCTTTGGCCTCGAAGATTTGCCGGATCTCCTCGCGCTCGCCCTCGGGCGCGAATTCGACATGCCGCTCTTCCATGCGGCGTACCTGCTCGTATTCCTCGATCTCGGCCTTGGTCCCCAAATAATTGGCGGCGGCCATGGAGAAACCGTCGGCGATGAGATTGGCGGCCCCGAGGATGAGGAGGGCCTTGCTCGAGAGCGCAGCGCCGATCACCCCGGCGACCACCGCGAAGGTGGTCACGGTGCCGTCGATCCCGCCATAGACCCAATCGCGCAGATAGCTGACGCGCGGGCCCTCCTCGAGGCGTTTGGCGATATCGCGCGGGCTATGCCCGTGTTCGAGGTGCCGAGGGTCCATGCGAGCGTCCTTGCCGTGCGTTAAGAGATATCTGGCATGGTCGAACAAGGCAGGCAATCAGCCCCGGCGCCTAGCCAGGGTTCCGCCAATCGCTTATATAGCGGTCACTTTCAAGGAGAGCCGAAATGGCGCCGCGTTGGAGTCCAGAAAGTTGGCGCTTGAAGCCGATCGAGCAGGTCCCGGTCTACCCCGACCGGGCGGTGCTCGGCCAGGTCGAGAAGCAGCTCGCGAGCTTCCCGCCGCTCGTGTTCGCGGGCGAGGCCCGGGAGCTGAAGGCCAAGCTCGCCCGCGTGGCCGAGGGCGAGGGTTTTCTCCTCCAGGGCGGGGATTGCGCCGAGAGCTTCGCAGAGCACGGCGCTGACAACATCCGCGACTTCTTCCGCGTGTTCCTCCAGATGGCGGTGGTCTTGACCTATGCCGGCGGCTCGCCGGTGGTGAAGGTCGGCCGCATCGCCGGCCAGTTCGCCAAGCCGCGCTCTGCGCCTCTCGAGACGATCGGCGGCAAGGAGTTGCCGAGCTATCGCGGCGACATCATCAACGGCATCGAGTTCACCGAAGCGTCGCGCACGCCCGACCCGCAGCGGCAGTTGATGGCCTACCGACAGTCGGCCGCCACGCTCAATCTGCTGCGGGCGTTCGCGCAAGGCGGCTACGCCAATCTCGAGCACGTGCATCGGTGGAATCTCGGTTTCGTCAAGGACAGCCCGGCGGGCCACCGCTACGAGGAGCTTGCCCAGCATCTCGCCGAGACCTTGCGTTTCATGCGCGCTTGCGGCATCGACGCCGACAACACGCCGCAACTCCGCACCACGAGCTTCTACACCAGCCACGAGGCGCTGCTGCTCGGCTACGAGCAGGCGATGACGCGGGTCGATTCCACCTCGGGCGACTGGTATGCGACGTCGGGACATATGCTGTGGGTCGGCGACCGCACCCGCCAGCTCGATCATGCCCACATTGAATATCTGCGCGGCATCAAGAATCCGGTCGGCGCCAAGGTCGGGCCGAGTCTGGCGCCGGAAGCCTTGCTGACGCTGATCGACGTGCTCAACCCGCAGAACGAGCCGGGCCGGCTCACGCTGATCTGCCGCTTCGGCGCCGACAAGGTCGGCAAGCATTTGCCGGGGCTGATCCGGGCGGTAGCGCGTGAGGGCAAAGCGATCGTGTGGGCCTGCGACCCGATGCACGGCAACACCATCAAGGCCGGCAGCGGTTACAAGACGCGGCCGTTCGACCTCATTCTGTCCGAGGTCGAAACGTTCTTCGACATCCA
>DATEMT010000237.1:0-4329 GCA_035275445.1 Methyloceanibacter sp.
AGCCAGATCGCGGCCAAGTCGGGCGGGGAAGTCCCCTTCACCATCGCCATCGATGCCGACGGCGCACTGCCGGCGCGGAGCGTCATCGCCATACGCGCCATGCCCGATGGCGCCACCTTCTCGCAAGGCCGCCCCTACGGCACCAGCGAGTGGAACCTGACGCCGGATGAGATCGGCGACCTCAAGCTCAAGCTGCCGAAGACGGCAGCCGGCGGGGCCGAGATCGGCGTGGCGCTGATGAGCCCCGACGGCGCGATCCTCGCCAGCACGATAACGCGGCTCGACATTCTGCCCGATCCGAACTCGGTGCTGGTGCTTCGCTCCGACGAGGCGGGACGCGTCTCCGATCTGATCGCCCACGGCCACAAGATGATCGACGTCGGCTATTTTGCCGGCGCACGGGCCTATTTCAAACGCGCGGCCGAGGCCGGGAGCGGCGAAGCGGCTCTTCTCCTCGGTGCCACCTACGACGCCGAATTCATCGCCAAGATCGGCGCGCACGGCATCAAGCCGGATCCGCAGGAAGCCCAAGTCTGGTACGAGCGCGCGCGAAAGCTCGGCGTCCAGGACCTCGAGGCCAAGCTCAGGATGCTGAAGGAAGATGTCAGCGGCCGGTCGATGTCGACGCAGGCGACCATGGCGCCGGTCCAGCCGGCGGTGGTCGCCGAAGCGCAGCCTCAGCCGATGGAGCAGCCGGCGCCGGTCGAGGAGGTGGATCCGGCGCCCGGCGCTGCCGAGACCATGCTGCCGACCGACAGCGACCAGTGGGTCGAACTGACCAACTACGCCAATCTCCGCACCGCTCCCTCCTCGAACGCCGATACGTTGCGGGTGGCCGAGAAGGGCTCGAAGCTTCGCGTCACGGGACGCAAAGGCAGCTGGGTGCAAGTCACCGACCCGACGACCGCGGAAGTCGGTTGGGTCTACGGGCGCTACATCCAGACGAGCCCCGAGCGGTAGGATCGCCGATCTCTAGCCTCGCCACGCGAGGCTAGAGGTTTGAGGCTCTAGGTGGTGCGCACCTTCCAGGCAAGATAGGCGAGTGCCGCGCCCTCGCAGATCAGCTGGATGCCGAGCAGCACGCCGAGCACCCACTCGGCGCTAACCGGCATGTTCATCAGCAAATAGACCCCGAGCACGATGCCGACGATGCCGCTCGCGAAAACCCAGCCCCAATTGGGGAAGGGCCTGATGGTGAGCGCGAAGATGACCTTGGAGATGCCTTCCACCATGAAGAACACGATGAGCAGCAGGGTCATGATCAGAAGCGCGCTCTCCGGCTGCCTCAACAGCAGCACGCCGATGAGAATGGCGATCACGACCGAGATCAGTTGAAGCCAGTAATGGGGCACATGGCGGGCGCCGATCAGCCCGATGGCCTGCACCGCGCCGCTGACAATCAGCACCCAGGCGAGCAGATAGATCACGGTGACCGAGGCAAGCAGGGGATAGACGAGGGCGAGCACGCCCGCGAGCACCATCAGGACGCCTTGCAGCAGGTACCAAAGCGAATAACGCTTGACCGTCTCGCGCATAGCCTCGCGCAGGGCTGCGGCGGCGGCATCGAGGGGAATGGCCATGGCTCGTCTCCTTGACAGCGAATCAGTTCGCTCGAAGGGGACGAGGATACTCCATCGGCGCGCGGAAGACTTTTTAAGGAAGCGCGCTTTTCACCCTTGAAGGATGTGGACCGCTCGTCCATGCCAAGGCGGGATCGGGCGGCTTTGGCCGAGGAGAGGCTTGGTGACTGCCGAGGCGGCGAAACGATCGGCGATCGCCAAGGCTTCGCGCCGGCTCCTTCCCTTTCTCGTCCTCTGCTATGCCGTGAACTTCCTCGACCGGGTGAACGTCGGCTATGCCGCTCTCGCCATGAACGAAGATCTCGGCTTCAGCCCTTCGATCTTCGGCATCGGCGCCGGCATCTTCTTCGCGGGCTACATCTTGTTCGAGGTCCCGAGCAATCTGGCGCTCCAGCGCTTCGGCGCCCGCATCTGGATCGCCCGCATCATGATCAGCTGGGGGCTGGTCGCGACCGCCATGGCCCTCGTCTCCGGCGAGACCAGTTTCTACGTCATGCGCTTCCTGCTGGGGGTGGCCGAAGCCGGGTTCTTTCCCGGCATCGTCCTCTATCTCACCTATTGGTTTCCGGCGCGGGAGCGGGCGCGGATCGTGGCGCTGTTCATGACGGCGGTGCCGCTCGCCACCATGGTCGGCGGCCCAATCTCCGGCGCGCTCCTCGAGATGCACGGGGTACTCGGGCTCAAAGGCTGGCAATGGCTGTTCATCATCGAGGGCCTGCCCGCGATCGGGCTCGGGCTGATCGCGCTCCGCTTCCTCGACGACGGACCGCAACAGGCGCGCTGGCTTAAGCCGGAGGAGCGGCAGGCGCTCGCGCGCACGCTTGCGGAAGAGGCCGATGACGCGCGGAGCACAGGCTACGCCGACCTCCGCCAGGCGCTGACGCGTCCCCGCGTGCTCGTGCTCGGTCTCATCTATTTCTGCGCGGTCATCGGGCTCTACGGCATGAGCTTCTGGATGCCGCAAGTGATCCAGACTTATGGCTTGAGCCCGTTGGAGATCGGTCTTGCGACCGCGATCCCCTATTTCATCGCCGCCGTGACCATGGTGCTGTGGGGCGTGCATTCCGACCGGACCGGCGAGCGCATCTGGCACATCGCGCTCGCGCTCGTGATTGGCGGCGCGGCCTTCGCCTGGTCCGCCGCGCCGCTCTCGCTTGCGCTGATCCTGGTCGCGCTCACGCTTGCGACGTCCGGCACCTACGCCGCGGTCGGCACGTTCTGGTCGCTGCCGACGGCGATCCTGACCGGAACGGGCGCGGCGGCCGGGCTTGCGCTGATCAATTCGATGGGCAATGTCAGCGGCCTTGTCGGGCCGCCAATCATCGGCTTTTTGAAGCAAGAGACGGGCACGTTCACCGCAGCGCTGCTGTTTCTTGCCGGCATGCTCATCCTCGGCGCCGCGGTGACGCTGGCCTTCGGTGCCGTCGAGCGCGCGCGGCTCGCCCGTTTCCGCGCGGCAGGCTAAGCCGCCACGACGGCTGGCGGGACCACGCCCCCGCGCCTTCTAGAGCAGGTTCACCTTGCCCGTCGCGATATCATACACGCCGCCGGCAATTGCGAGCTTCTTGGCAGCAAGCGGCTCGGTCATGATCGGGTCGTTACCTTCCAGCCGCTTCACGTTGAGGCGCACATTCTCCTCGGTGGCGGCGGCGAGCAGATCGCTCGGATGGCGGGCATGCGCGGCGATGACGGCGGGCTCGATCGACTTTATCAGTTCGGGCAGATGCCCGGGCAGCTCGATCCGGTCCTTCACCACTTTGATCGCCGCGTCGATCGCGCCGCAATTGGTGTGGCCGAGGATCATGACGAGCGGGGCGCCGAGGAACTTGACGGCGTATTCGAGACTGGCAAAGCCGTCGTCGTCGAGGAAATTGCCGGCGAGACGCACGACGAAGACGTCGCCCGGGCTCTGATCGAACAGGAGTTCGGGCGAAACGCGGCTGTCGGCGCAACTGAGGACCGCGGCGATCGGGTATTGCGCTGTCGCACGCTCGGCACGGTCGTGGGAGAAGTCCCTCTCGTTCGGCTGATTGGCGGCGTAACGAGCGTTGCCTTGCATCAGCCGGTCGAGCGCTTGGGAAGGCGGGATCACATTCTGGGGGGTCACGATCGCGTCCTCGGCCTTCGCCCGCACCAAGGGCAAGGCGCTCGCGGCGACAAGCGCCGCCGCGCCGCTCATGAGTTGGCGGCGCGTCGGGGCCTCAAGCGCAGTCCGGCAATGTTTGCAGTGATCGCTCATGGTGGCGATTCTCCTTCGGGCGCGAGCCTCGCCTGCCGGCCGAAGCAGCGTCAAGGCCGAGGGTCAGCCTTGGCTAACCGGAGATAAAGCAAACCCCGCCACTTGCCTTAAGCGGCGGCCTTGGGCTTGTAGAGGATGGTGCGGTAGCAATCGAGGCTGCGGGTCAGGAACTCGTTGGCCGCGCCCCACAGATAGAGCCTGAACTTGCGGAACTCGAAATCGCCGAAGGTGCGCCGCACGAAATCCTTGCTCCCTTCCAGGTTCAGCGCCCACTGGCGGAAGGTGAGAAAGTAGCTCCAGCGGTCGTTGTGAACCTCCATCAATTCGAGGTCGGTCCTGCCCAGCTTGTTGATGAAATCATCGAGCACGAGAAAGGAATGGTTGCCGGGATAGATGTGGCGAACCATGAAGGTCGAAAGCTCGTATTTCTTCTTGGCGGCGCTGCCGTCGAGAAACACCAGGCCGCCCGGCTTGAGCAGGCGTGAGAATTTCTTCAACACGCGCTCGTAG
>DATEMT010000238.1:0-3314 GCA_035275445.1 Methyloceanibacter sp.
GCGATCACGAGCACGAAGGAGCCTCAGCCGGCCACGCCATCGACGACGCGCCGGTAGCGCCGACGCTGGCAGCTGCCAAGGGTTTCATGTAAAAGGCCTTTACATGAGTCCCTCGGAACGCTGGCGGCGCCCCCATTCCTATCACCACGGCAACCTCCGCGAGGTCCTGCTCGAGGCGGCGCGCAAGCTGATCGAGCAATACGGTCCCGCGGGCTTCAGCCTGACCGAGGCGGCGCGGCTTGCCGGCGTCAGCCCGGCCGCTCCCTATCGTCACTTCCGCGACCGCGACGCGCTTCTCGCCGAGGTGGCGCGCACCGGCTTCGAGCGCTTCGCCGCCCGCCTCGACATGGCCTGGAACAACGGCATCCCCACGCCGCTTTCGGCCTTCGAGCAGCTCGGCCGCGCCTATCTCGCTTTCGCCCGCGACGAGCCGGCGAGCTACACCGTGATGTTCGAGACCGGACTGTCGGAGGCTGCGCGCGAACAGATCCCCGCCGCCGAGCGCGCCTTCGATGTTCTGCAAAAGGCCGCGTCCGCGCTCTGCCGGCAGTTGCCCGAGAGCGAACGCCCGCCGGTCAAGCTCATGGGCCTGCATATCTGGGCGATCTCGCATGGGGTGGCCACGCTCTTCGCCCAAGGCGATCTCCAGGCGCGAAAACTCCCGATGAAGTCCGACGAGATTCTCGAAAGCGCGATGCTGGTTTATCTCAAGGGCCTCGGCATCATCGCCGACCCCAAGCCCGCACCGTTCGCGTCATGACCGGTACACGCCGCTTTCTCCCGCTCGCGCTCCTTCTCGCTTCGTCCATTGCGGCGCGGGGCGTCGAAGCCGCCGAGGGAACCGTGCCGCGCATCGAACCGGCCCAGTGCCCGAAGCTGCTGGGCGCCGAAGAACTCGCCAAGGCAAGCTGCTTCTATCTCGTCGTGCGCGAGGATCGTAAAGCGCCGGATGGCCGCGCCATCCGTCTCCTGGTCGCGAAATACCCCGCACGCGCGCCGGAGAAGCGCCCCGACCCCGTCGTCTATCTCGCCGGCGGCCCGGGCGACATTACGCCCTTGGAGATCAATGCGCTGATCGCCACCGAGGTCATCCGCGACCGCGACGTCTATGCGGTGAGCCAGCGCGGGACGATGTTCTCGGAGCCGGCGCTCACCTGCGCGGCCGCCGACACCTTCGCCCGGGAGCTTCTCGGCTTGCGCTTCTATTCCGACGCGACCGAGCGCGCCCATTTGGCCGCGACCGCGACCTGCGAGTTCGCCGCGACCGGCGCCGATCTCAGCGCCTACAACTCGACCGAGAGCGCGGCCGATTTCGCCGATCTTCGCCAAGTCCTCGGCATCGGCGCCTGGAATGTCTTCGCGACATCGTATGGCTCATACTTGGCGCAGACGCTGATGCGCGATCACCCCGAGGGCATCCGCAGCGTCGTCCTCGATTCCGTCCTGCCGGCCACCTACAACGTCGCCCAGAACTGGCAGAACGCGCGCGACGGCTTCGACAACATCTTCGCGGCCTGCGCCGCGCAACCGGGCTGCAATCTTGCCCATCCCGATCTCGAAAAAACCTTCACTTCACTCGTCAACAAGCTCGAGGCGGAGCCTGTGACGACGACCGTCGAGGATCCGGCGACCCGCCAAGACATCAAAGTCGTCATCGACGGCGGAGCGCTGATCGACTGGCTGCGCAACCAGAACTATGCCGTTGCCATGCTCCAGGCTGCGCCGGATCGGATCGGCGGCCTCGCCGCCAACCACCCCAAGGCCATCGAGGTCATCGCGCTCGATCGGGCCAGTCGCGCGCCGCCGCCCGGTCCCGATGTTCCTGCTCTTGGCTACGGACTGTCCTATGGCGTTAGCTGTCGCGAAAGCTATCCGTTCGCGACGCCCGAGGATCTCGCCGCGTCGGGACGTACAGCGTTTCCCGACTATCCCGTGTCGATAACCCGCGAGGGTATCGGCGGCTGGGCCTATTTCAACGAGGACTGCCGCGACATCTGGAAGGTTCCGGCGGCGCCGGAGTCCATGCACCAGCCTGTCGCGAGCACCCTCCCGACCCTGCTGATTTCCGGCACGTTCGACACGCTGACGTCACTTGCCGGGGCCAAGGCGGCAGCGGAAAAACTGTCGAACGCGACCATCGTCAGCATCCCGGGCGTCGGCCACGCCGTCACGCCTCAGTCAACTTGCGCGCAGGCGGTCGTCGCGTCGTTCCTCGCCGATCCCGCCGCTCCCGACACCTCGTGCGTCGGCGCATTGAAGCCGCCGAGCTTCACCTCGGGCACCCCGTAAGTCGCTGCCACGCGCTGGTGTCATTCCCGCGAAAGCGGGAATCCAGTCATCACCGCGAGCTCGCAGCGCCTACTGGACTCCCCGGTCAAGCCGGGCAATGACAAGAAAGCGACGGTACGACCAAGGTCAAAAAATCAGTTTCCGGCCTGAAGCCAGTTCAGTACCCGATCCCAATCGGCGCTGGTGCCGTTGAAGCTGTTGCGATCGACCTTGCCGGGGACGCCGGGCACCTTGCCGGTGGTGGTGAACTGCCAGAACGCCCACGAGCGATCGCCATAGATTTCGCCGGGTTCGGCGGCAACCGAGCGCAGCCAGAAATGATAGTTGGGAAACTCGCCCTCGAGCACCTCGCGGTGAAACTTGGGGTCGGTGTAGATGATCGGCCGCTTGCCGGTATGGGTCTCGAGCGCGGCGAGCATGGTGCGGATGGTTTGCAACGCCGCCTCGCGCGATACTTTATTCGGGCAGGTCTTGGAATGGCTGTTCCATTCGAGGTCGAGCACCGGCGGCAGCGCATCGGGATCGGGCGGCACGTTCAGCATGAACCACAGCGCCTGCTCGTGCGCGGGGCGGCACCAATAGATGAAATGATATGCGCCGCGCGCGATGCCGGCGCGTTTGGCGCCATCCCAATTTTCGCGGAACTTCGGATCGATATGATCGCCGCCCTCGGTCGCCTTGATGAAGACGAAGCGGATTCCGGCCGCGCGCGCCGCGGTCCAATCGATGTCGCCCTGCCAATAGGAAACGTCGATGCCCTGGATCGGCATGGTGTGAGCGACGGTGACGCCGTCATGGGGCTTGGCGTCGCGCAAGCCCGATCGCGCAGCGCCGGCTCCCGCGCCGACCGCGACAAGGAGCGCCGCCACGGCGAACGCCGCGAGCCCACGCTGGTAGACGTGCCCCCGATTGAATCGCAAAGCGCGACGCTCCCCTGTCTGCGCGAAGTGAAACCCTAGCCCGCAGAAGATTAGGATATTCTTGCCGTTTTTGCGGCTGCAAGGGGTCTCGTCCGGCCATCCCCA
>DATEMT010000239.1:0-18208 GCA_035275445.1 Methyloceanibacter sp.
CCCGACCATGCCCTCGGGCGTCTCCGCCGCGTCCTTGTCGAGCAGCGCTTGCAGGCGCTTGCTGTAGATGCCGGTGAGGAGCTCGGTGTCGTCCACATAGGTTTGGTAGATCGCTTCGATCAGCGCGACGGGATCGCTGTCGATCGCTTTCGGCGGCGAGGCGGCGCCGACGGCGACGGCAAGGATCAGCGCGAACAGCAGGCGCATGGCTCAGTCAAGTTTCTGATAGGTGTTCTCGAGCTCGTCCTGCACCACCGTTGCCGTTCCCTTGGCGCCAAGAACGAGGTCCGTCTCCGGCGTCAGCGTCGTGAAGCGCCAGCCCGAGGGCAGTTTCAACCGGCTGCCGAGGCCCGGCAGCCCGGCATAGTCGAGCGACTTATCGACGATCTGGGCATAGGCCTGCATGGCGTAGCGACTGCCGTCCGGCGCTTCGAGCAGGAACACGGGGTTCCCCGCCTTGAAGCGATAGATCGTGTCGCGATCGATGGTCATCTCGCGATAGGGGCGGTGCATCAAGTCCAACAGGCCGACATCGATCGAGGCGCGCTCGGTGAGCTTGAGCCCGCCGGCCTCGATGGTCTTGCCCGCTTTGGTGGCGCCGCCTGCGGTGATCGAATCCATGATGAAATGGCGCGGCCCGTTGAGGATGACGGTGAGCGCATCGAAACGCTGCTTCATCGCGTCCTCGGTGATCGCGTCCCACACCGAAGGCGGACAATCGTTGAGCCCGAGCGTGTTGTAGACGGTGGCGACGAGATGAAGCCCGTCGCGGACGACCGGAATGAGTTCGCAATAGCGGGCGTCCCGCGTTCCCTCGATCGTGTCGCCTTTGACCACCGGCTCGGCAACGGCTCCGGGCGTTGAGAGGAGGAGCGGCAGCACGGTAGCGGCTATGGCGCAGGACCTCCAAGCGCATCTCTTTGCTGCGGTCATGACGGAGTTCTCCCGGCTCGAACCTCTCGGATCGCGGATGGATTTTTACACGCCATGCAGGCGCGCGGCGAGCCAGGAAGCGATGCGCTTCCGCCCCCAACCATGCGCGGCGCGCAGCACGCGGCCCATACCCATGAAGCCGTGGATCGTGCCCTCGCGGCAGTCGTACTCGACCGGCACGCCGGAAGCCGCGAGCCTCATCGCATATTCTTGGCCTTCGTCGCGCAAAGGGTCGTGCCCGGCGGTGACGACGAGCGCGGGCGGAAGCCCGCTATAGTCCTCGTAAAGCGAGGGGATGGCGCGCGGGTCGGTGAAGGGCCATGCCGTGCCGAAATAATGGTCGAAGAACCACTCGATCATCTCCCGCGGCGGGGGAAACTGCTCGCCCAACGCTTTGCGCGACGGCAATCGCCCGCGCAAGTCGAGAGCGGGGTAGATCAAGGCTTGCGCGCGGACCGGAGCGGCGAGCGCGCCCTTGGTCTCATGCAAGGCGACGGCCGCGAGGCCGCCGCCGGCGCTGTCGCCGGCAACGGCGATGCGCGTAGGCTCGAGCCCCATCGCTTCCGCCTCGCGCGACAGCCATTGCAGCGCCGCCACCGTGTCCTCGACCGCCGCGGGGAAGGGGTGCTCCGGGGCGAGCCGGTAGTCGAGCGAGAACACGGTCGCGCCCGTATCGTGGCAGAGCGCGCGGCAGAAGATGTCGTGCGTGGCGACATCGCCGAGAACGCAGCCGCCGCCATGCATGAAGAGAATGGCGGCGCGTGCCTCGTCCCCGCCCTTGGCCGGTACGTATTTCCGCACAGCCATCGATCCGGCCGGTCCGGGCACGACAAGATCGCTTGCCGCGCCGATGTCCGGCGGAGCGATCTCGATCTTGCCGAGCGTGCGGCGGTATTCCTCGCGCGCGGCTTGAGGCGAAAGGGTCCAGAGCGGCGTCGCCGTCGCCGACGACGCCCAATAGAGCAGCGCTTCCGCTTCGCGATCGAGCTTCAAGGCGTTTCAGTCCAGGGCGTGTCCGCCCGTCCTCTCGTATTCGGTGCGCGTTTTGAGATTGGTGCCCCAGGCCGGACTCGAACCAGCACGTCGTTGCCGACAACAGATTTTGAGTCTGCCGCGTCTACCAATTCCGCCACTGGGGCTGGGGCCGGAACATGGGGTAAGCGTGCGCCGCGGTCAACCGGGGCCGTCGCTTTCCGGGCCCGGGACGCCCGGCCCCCGGCGCGGATGGACAAGGCCGCGCCGCCCGGCTAAGCAAGCGGGATGCTGCGCAATCTCTACGACAAGGTTATCGCTTTGTCCGAAAGCCGCCACGCGTTGCCGACGCTCGCGGCCGTGTCGTTTGCCGAAAGCTCGTTTTTCCCGATCCCGCCCGACGTCGTGCTGGTGCCTATGGCGCTGGCCAAGCCGGAAAAGGCGCGGCTCTATGCGCTCGTCTGCACCATTGCCTCGGTCGCGGGCGGCATCCTCGGCTATGCCATCGGCGCCTATCTCTACGATACGCTCGGCAAATGGCTGATCTCGATCTATGGCTACGGCGAGGGGGTCGAGGCCTTTCGCGCTGCTTACGCCGAATGGGGCGCGTGGATCATCCTCATCAAGGGCATGACGCCGATCCCCTATAAGATCGTGACCATCGCCTCGGGCTTCGCCGGCTACGACTTCTTCATGTTCGTGGTCCTGTCCATCATCACCAGGGGCGCCCGGTTCTTTATCGAAGCCGAACTTCTCCGCATTTACGGCGAGCCGATCCGCGGCTTCATCGAGAAGAGGCTGACCCTCGTCACCACCGCCTTTCTCGCAACTATTGTCGGCGGCTTCCTGATCGTCAAATATGCCTTCTAGTATGGATGCGACGGCAAGCCCGAGCCTGGCCGCGAGGTGGAAGCCGGCCTTGAGCGCAAGCGCGCTGGTGTTCGCCGGCGCAACGGCGACGATTCTCGCCGCGCTTGCCTTCGAGCATCTCGGCGGCTATGCGCCGTGCCCGCTCTGCCTCGAGGAGCGTTACGCCTATTATTTCGCCGTGCCGGCGAGCGCCCTTGCGCTTCTCGCGGCGCGCCGGGACGCGACGCTCGCCGCGCGGATCCTGCTCGCGCTCGTCGCCGCCGCCTTCATCGCCAATGCCGCCGCTGGCGTCTACCACGCCGGCGTCGAGTGGAAATGGTGGGAAGGGCCAGCCGAGTGCGCCGGCGGCTTCGAGCTGAAATGGGGCGAGGGCGGGGTCGCCGAGACGCCGATCATCCGCTGCGACCAGGCCTCGTGGCGCTTTCTCGGGCTGTCCTTTGCCGGCTGGAACGCCGTCATTTCCGCGGCCCTTGCCGGCATCGCCGCCTACGGCGCGGCCAAGCGGCGCGGGCCGAGAAGCTGACGCTGGCGACGGTTCTGATAAAGCTCGTCATGCCCGCGAACGCGGGCATCCAGTAACCGCAGGTTCGCTGCAATCGCCAAGATCGGGATTACTGGATCGTCCGCCTGCGCGGACGATGACAAGGAAAACGTGGCGCTCGACCACACTCAAACGGACTTCAAGCGATGGTGATTGGCTTGCCCCCGTCCGCCGCTGCTATAGCGGCAGAACCCTGGGGTAACGCCAAGAGGTCTGACGCATGGCTCGCTTGCGCTCTCTCTTTCTCATCATCGTTGCCGCCGCCGCGCTTACGAGCGCGCTTCCCGCCGCCGCCGAAGACTGGAAGCCGTTCGACGCGGCCGCCTTCGCCGCGGCGCAGAAAGCCGGCAAGCCGATCCTGATCGACGTGTTCGCCACATGGTGCCCCACCTGCCGGGCGCAGAACCCGATCCTGGTCCAGCTCACGCGCGATCCCAAATACAAGGACATGGCCGTGTTCAAGGTCGATTTCGACACGCAGAAGGACGCGCTCCGCGCCTTCAACGCGCAGTCGCAGAGCACGCTGATCGTGTTCAACGGCGAGACGGAAAAGGGCCGCTCGGTCGGCGACACCGACAAGGCCACCATCGCCGCGCTGCTCGACAAAGCGCTCTAGGGCAAGGCGATGACGGCTGGAGCGCTCGGTCTCGCCTTCCTGGCCGGCGTGCTCACGGTGCTTTCGCCTTGCGTCTTGCCGCTGCTGCCGATCGTTCTCGGCGCGGCCGCGAGCCAGCACCGGCTCGGACCGCTCGCGCTTGCCGGCGGCCTTGCGCTCTCCTTCACCGCCATCGGCCTCTTCGTCGCCACCATCGGCTTTGCCGCGGGCCTCGATACCGGTTTCTTCCGCACCGTCTCGGCGGTTCTTCTGATCGGGGTCGGCCTCGTGCTGCTGGTGCCGCGCTTGCAGGAGCAATTCGCATTCGCGGCGGCGCCGGTCAGCAACTGGGCCGGCGGCTATGCCGACAATTTCACGCCGGCAGGCTTGGCCGGCCAGTTCGGGCTTGGGCTGCTTCTCGGCGCGGTGTGGAGCCCGTGCGTCGGACCTACCCTCGGCGCCGCCTCGGTCCTTGCCGCCAAGGGCGAAAATCTTCCCCAAGTCGCCCTCACCATGCTCGCCTTCGGCATTGGCGCGGCGCTCCCGCTGCTCCTGCTCGGTATCCTCTCACGCGAAGCGTTGATGCGCTGGCGGAGCCGGATGATCGAAGGCGGCAAAGCGGGGAAGACGGCGCTTGGTCTTATCCTCGTCGCCGTCGGGCTCCTCGTCGCGACCGGCCTCGACAAGCGCCTCGAAACGATCCTGGTCCAGGCCTCGCCCGATTGGCTGACGCAGCTGACGACAAGCTTCTGACGGCGGAGCGGCTTACGGCTCGAGTTCGGTATCCCAGTAGAGATAGTCGAGCCAGCTCTCATGCAGGTAGTTCGGCGGGAACAGCCGCCCGTTGCGATGAAGCTCGAACACCGTGGGACGGTAGGGCCGCTGCGAGGGATACATCTTGGCCTCGTTCGGCAGCTTGCCGCCTTTGAGCAGATTGCACGGCGCGCACGCCGTGGTGACGTTGTCCCAGCGCGTCATGCCGCCCCGCGACCGCGGCACGAGATGATCGAAGGTCAGGTCCTGATCGTCGCCGCAATATTGGCAGGTGAAGCGGTCGCGCAGGAACACGTTGAATCGGGTGAAGGCGGGATAGAGCGCGGGCCGGATGTAGGTCTTGAGCGAGACCACGCTCGGCAGCTTCATCTCGAAGGACGGAGAGCGGACGGCGCGATCGTATTCGGAAACGATATTGACGCGGTCGAGGAACACGGCCTTCACCGCGTCCTGCCAGCCCCACAGCGAAAGCGGATAATAGGAGAGTGGCCGGAAATCGGCGTTCAGCACCAGCGCGGGAAACGTACCGGGGGCGGCCGATGCAGTAGCGACGTTCAAGACGGAATCCTTTCCGTTGCCCGTCGCACCCGGGACTTATTGCCGGGCGGGATACTATCGGGGCATGTCAGGAATGTGAAGGGGGGGCTTGGACCTGCGCGCCCCCGTCACGTCGCGGCTTGAACCGCGGCAAAAGCTTGGCGGAGAAAGGCGCCGCCGAGTTCGAGGCCGTAAGGGTCGATGCCGTGACCGACCCCTTCCGCCACGTGCCATTCGACGGGAAGCCCGGCCTGCGCCAGCGCCTCGCGCGCCATGAACATGGCATCGACGGGGATCATCGTGTCGGCATCGCCGTGAACGAGCAGGATCGCGGGCGCGGCCGAAGGCTCGCTTGGCAACATGTCGAGATCGGCGAGCGCTCCGGAATAGCCGACGATCGCTGCGGGCGCGGGCTTGCGCGCGAGGCCGACCCCGAGCGCCATCATCGTGCCCTGGCTGAAACCGACGAGCGCGAGCGCGCGGGGTCCAAGACCGTGCCGCTTCAACTCCGCATCGAGAAAAGCCTCGAGCGCCGGCGCCGCCTGCGCCACCCCGCGCGAAAGCTCGCCCGCTTCGCGAAAGGTGAGGTTGAACCACTGCCGGCCCGTCGGCGCCATAGCCATGCAGGAACACGACGAGCTGGCGCGGTGCGCCGCCCGCCGCCGGGGGAAGGCGCGGTCCGTCGAGCAACGCCAAGCTCAGTCTCCTTTTTCTTCAGGCACGTCATCGGCGGAGTGGGCATTGAGCTGGCCGTAATTCTCCTTGCCGATGTCGTTCAGCAGGTTGAGCTGCGTCTCGATGAAGTTGATGTGCCCTTCCTCGTCAGCGAGCAGCTCCTCGAACAAATCCATCGACACGTAGTCTTCTTCTTTGCGGCACGCGGCGCGCGCTTCCATGTAGAGCGCGCGGGCGGAATATTCCGCCTTGAGGTCGCATTCGAGCACCTCCTTGACGTTCTGGCCGATCATCAAGGCGTCGATATGCTGCATGTTGGGCAGACCCTCGAGGAAGATGATGCGCGTCACCAGCTTGTCGGCGTGATGCATTTCCTCGATCGACTCTTCCCGCTCCTTCTTGGCAAGCTTGGTGAAGCCCCAATCGTCGAGCAGCCGGTAATGCAGCCAGTACTGATTGACGGCGGTGAGCTCGTGCGTCAGCGCCTTGTTGAGATATTCGATGACCCGCTTATTGCCCTTCATTACATCCTCCTCTCAACCCTCGGCCGGATCATGGCCTGTTCTTTGCCCGCAGGCTAGGTATCCTTGTTCGCCCGGTGCACCGCCGAAGCCGACGAGCCCAGCCCTTCCTCGTCATAGGCGACCATGAGCTTGGTGACGAGCGGCAGGCAGTTGCCGCAGGACGGCCTCTTGCCGAGTCGGCGATAGATGAGACCCGGGGTCAGCACGACCAGGGGGTCCTCGGTGCGGAGCTCCGCCACCGCTTCGGCAATATCCTCCGACGTGATCAAGGTGCAGGAACAGACGATCATGCCCCTCTCTAAGCCAAGAGAGGCGGTGTTGTCGCCATGTCAGCTTGGGCTTGGTTGACCGCCGGTGCGCCCGGCGGCCCGAGCTAGAAATTGTCCATCAGCACGCCCGCAAGCAGGACGAGATAGGCGATCAGCAACAGGCCGAGGCCGTAGGCGGTGAAGAACGGCAGCGGCACGATCATGCCGATGACGACAAGAGCGGCGATGATGGCGGAGACCAGGAAGGTCTCGCGCCGCGGCGTGCTCAAACGAATGTTCATTGGTCCCCCCAATAGCCGGATGGGTCGCGATGGCGACAGGAGTTTAGCGGCAAAGCGCCGACCGTTCTATGCTCGAAGGCTTTCGCCGAAGCCTGCCAATCATCCCGAGCAGGAGACCACCGAGCAGGCCCCGCCGCCGGCCGGGCAGGACTGGCAATACATTCTGCCGTTGTTATCGACGCAGGTTCCCCAATTGCTGCCGTCGGGTTGGGGTGCCCAGGTGCAATTGTCGGCCAAGGCCGCGTTGCTCGAGAGCGCGGCGGCGACCATCACGACGGCGAAGCACAAGCCACGGAATGTCATCTGGCGACCCTCCTTTGTTGCGCGTAAGCCTTCCGAGTGCCCGACGCTTGTGACCTCAGAGCCGCACTTTCTCGCGGGCGCGCAGCGGTGGCACCGGAACGCCCTGCTCGACGAGCGCGGCGGCCTTGGCCTCCACCAGCGCGACGATCCCGACCATGATCTCGTTGAGCTGGAAATCCTTGGGCGTGTAGACGGCGGAAGCGCCGCACTGTTTGAGAATATTGACGTCGTCCGCCGGGATGATGCCGCCGACGACGATCGGCACGTCGCCAAGCCCCGCCTCGCGCAGGCGCTGCGACACCTCGCGCACGAGCGACACATGCGAACCCGACAGGATCGACAGCCCGACCACATGCGCGCGCGCTTCCTTCGCCTGGGCCACGATCTCGGCCGGGGTCAGCCTGATGCCGTCATAGACCACCTCCATGCCGACATCGGAGGCGCGCACGGCGATCTGCTCGGCGCCGTTGGAGTGGCCGTCGAGCCCGGGCTTGCCGACGACGAAAGTCAGCGTCCGGCCGAGACGGCCCGACACTTCTTCCACCTTGCGACGCACGTCCTCGAGCCTTGCCGTGTCGATGACGTGCAGGGCGTTGATGCCGGTCGGCGCGCGATATTCGCCGAACACTTCGCGCAACACCTGGCCCCATTCGCCGGTGGTGACGCCCACCTTCGCCGCCGCGATCGACGGTGGCATGATGTTGCTTCCCTCGGCCGCCGCGGCCTTGAGGTCGGTCAGCGCCTGCCGCACCGCCTTGTCGTCGCGCCGCTGCCGCCAGGCCTGCAAGGCCGCGACCTGCTCGATCTCGACCGATTCCGGCACGGTGAGGATGCCCTCGATGCCGGTCGAGGCAAGCGGCGAGGCTTCGGTTTCGGTATAGGCGTTGACCCCGACCAGAACCTGCTCGCCTTTCTCGATGGCCGCCACCCGCGCCGCGTTCGAAGCGATCAGCGCCTCTTTCATGTAGTCGATGGCCGCGACCGCGCCGCCCATCGCCTGGATCTTGGCGAGTTCGGCCCGCGCCTCTGCCTTCAGTGTCTCGACCTTGCCATCGATCTCGGTCGATCCATCGAAGATGTCGCCGTATTCAAGCAGGTCGGTCTCGAAGGCGACGATCTGCTGGAGTCTCAGCGACCATTGCTGGTCCCACGGCGTCGGCAGGCCGAGCGCCTCGTTCCAGGCGGGGAGCTGCACCGCGCGGGCGCGCGCCTTCTTCGACAGCGTCACCGCCAGCATCGACAAGAGGATGCGATAGACGTTGTTCTCGGGTTGCTGCTCGGTGAGGCCGAGCGAGTTCACCTGCACGCCGTAGCGGAAGCGGCGCAGTGCGGGATCCGTGACCCCATAGCGCTTCTCGGTGATCTCGTCCCACAGATCGACGAAGGCGCGCATCTTGGCAACTTCGGTGATGAAGCGCACGCCGGCATTGACGAAGAAGCTGATGCGGCCGACGAGTTCGGGAAAATCGGCCGGAACCACTTCGCCGGAGGTCTTCACCGCATCGAGCACGGCCTCGGCGTGGGCGAGAGCGAAGGCAAGTTCCTGCGCCGGCGTCGCGCCCGCTTCCTGCAAATGGTAGGAGCAGACATTGGTCGGGTTCCATTTCGGCATCTCGCGCGAGGTATAGACGATCACGTCTTTGACCAGCCGCAAGGACGGCGCCGGCGGAAACACGTAGGTGCCGCGCGACAGATACTCCTTCAAAATGTCGTTCTGCACCGTGCCGGTGAGCTTCGCCTTGTCCGCGCCCTGCTCTTCGGCGAGCGCGGCGTAGAGCGCGAGCAACCACGCCGCCGTGGCGTTGATCGTCATCGAGGTGTTCATCTCGGCAAGCGGGATGCCCTCGAACAGGGCGCGCATGTCGCCGAGATGGGAGATGGGCACGCCGACTTTGCCGACTTCGCCGCGCGCAAGCGGGTGATCGGGGTCGTAGCCGGTTTGGGTCGGCAGGTCGAAGGCGACCGAAAGCCCCGTCTGACCCTTGGCGAGGTTCTTCCGGTAGAGCGCGTTCGAGGCCTTGGCCGTGGAATGGCCGGCATAGGTGCGGAACAGCCAGGGCTTGTCCCGCTTTGACGATTTTCCGCTCATAAGGTCTGCCCGAGGGGGTGAATGCTTGCCGCAAGCGGCCTTCGCAGTGGCTTTGCATCGAAGCATGCCCGCCGCGCAAGGGCAACATAGCCACCGCCGCTCAAAAACCCATGAAATGGGCGCCCGACTGGCCGAACCGGGCGGTCGGGCAAGGCGTTGGTAGGGGGCGAGAACCGCCGGGACGTCGCGAATCGCTGGGCGATCGGGCAGGGGAATAGGGCATTTTGCCCTGGGCAGGAGCACGGGTTTTTGCTACCGCTCCTGCCGGCCGCCGGCCCAGGCCGGAAGGCGAGGAATTTTGGGCAAGAAATGGCGCCTTTAGGGCGCTTTTGCGCATAAGGGGTAGCTTGCGCAAATTTGTTGCAGACGCGAGATGATTAGAACAGAATTGCGGCAGTGCAACACAGCGCCGCCCGTCAGGTCTGGGGGGACTAACTCGGATGAATGAGATGTCTCTAGCCGCAGTGTCTCAAGCAACGACTGCGAGCGCGGTCAAAGATCTCTACGAGATTGGCGAGATCCCGCCCCTCGGTCATGTGCCGAAGAATATGTATGCCTGGACCATCCGGCGCGAGCGCGAAGGGCCGCCCGAGACGGCCATGAATGTCGAAGTCGTCCCGACCTGGGAACTCGATTCGCACGACGTGCTGGTTTTGGTGATGGCCGCCGGCGTCAATTACAACGGCGTGTGGGCCTCGCTCGGCAAGCCGGTCTCCATGTTCGATGTCCACAAGCAGCCTTATCACATCGCCGGTTCCGACGCCTCGGGCATCGTCTGGGCGGTCGGCTCTAAGGTCACGCGCTGGAAGGTCGGCGACGAGGTCGTCGTCCACTGCAATCAAGACGACGGCGACGACGAGGAATGCAACGGCGGCGATCCGATGTTCTCGGTCTCGCAGCGCATCTGGGGCTACGAGACGCCCGACGGTTCGTTCGCTCAATTCTGTCGCGTGCAGGATCGTCAGCTGCTCGAGCGGCCGAAGCATCTCACCTGGGAAGAGGCCGCCTGCTACACGCTCTGTCTTGCAACCTCCTACCGCATGCTGTTCGGCCACAGGCCGCATACGCTGAAGCCCGGCCACAACGTGCTGGTGTGGGGCGCTTCCGGCGGTCTCGGCTCGATGGCGATCCAGCTCTGCGCCACCGCCGGCGCCAATGCCATCGGCGTCGTTTCGGACGAAGACAAGCGCGACTACGTCATGTCGCTCGGCGCCAAGGGCGTCATCAATCGCAAGGAGTTCAACTGCTGGGGCCAGCTGCCGAAGGTCGGCACGCCCGAGTTCGACGCCTGGCTGAAAGAGACACGAAAGTTCGGCAAGGCGATCTGGGACATCACCGGCAAGGGCGTGAACGTCGATTGCGTGTTCGAGCATCCGGGCGAGTCGACCTTCCCCGTGTCCTGCCTGGTGGTGAAGCGCGGCGGCATGGTCGTCATCTGCGCCGGCACCACCGGGTACAATCTCACCATGGACGCCCGCTATGTGTGGATGCATCAGAAGCGCATCCAGGGTTCTCACTTCGCCCATCTGCTCCAGGCGAGCCAGGCCAACAAGCTCGTCGTGGAGCGGCGCATCGACCCCTGCATGAGCGAGGTCTTCCCCTGGGAGCAGATCCCCAAGGCGCATATGCGCATGTGGAAGAACGAGCACCGGCCGGGCAACATGGCCGTTCTCGTCAGCGCACCCTGCACCGGTTTGCGGACCTTCGAGGACGTGGTGGAGACGAGCCGCCAGATGCACGGCGGCTAGGGGCGAGCACCCCAATTCTGGTTTGACTCCGGAGGCCGAGCAGGCTTCGGTGTGCCCGGATTTGCAACGTCAAAGCCAGGAGCTTGATCGCGTGACTGTCGCCGAAACCGCGGCCGGAAGAGGAACGCGGGCCGCCTCCGACCTCATTCCCCTCCTTGCCGAGGCGGCTCACTCCGCCGCCGCGTTGCGCGCGAGCGCGGTCGAGGCCGTCGCCGCCAAGGTCTCGACCGGCGGCAAGATCGACGCCGATGCGCTCGAGCGCGAGCAGCACGCGGCCCACGGACTTGCCTGGATCGCGACCTATGTCGAGGCGCTACAGCAGCTTGCGAACTATGCAAAGCGCCTCGACGGCGAGGGCAGGTTCGGCGAAATGGAACGGCTGCTCGCCGGGATCGGCGCGGCCGAATATCTCTCCCAGCTCGCGGGCGGCGTCGTCATGAGCCAGGGCGAGACGGCGCGGCTGCACGCGCTTGGCGTGAGCGAGAGCGGCCAAAGCGCTTTCCTTACGCCTTCGGTCCGCGCCTTGATCGCGGCGGCAAAGCCTGAAGCCCGCGCCCGCGTGGTCGAACTCATCAAGGCGAGCCAGGGCGCGGCGACGTACGGCGACACCGGCCTCGACGAGACGCTCCAGGCCATTCGCGACGAGATGCGCCGTTTCTCCGAGGCCGAGGTCATTCCTCACGCGCAAGACTGGCACCTGAAGGACGACTATGTGCCGATGCCGCTCATCGCGCAGATGAGCGAGCTCGGCGTGTTCTCGCTCACGCTCCCCGAAGAATATGGCGGGCTCGGTCTCGGCAAGGAGGCGATGTGCGTCGTCTCCGAAGAGCTCTCGCGCGGCTATATCGGCGTCGGTTCGCTCGGCACGCGCTCGGAGATCGCCGAGGAACTGATCCTGAACGGCGGCACCGACGCGCAGAAGGCGGAGTGGCTGCCGAAGATCGCCTCAGGCGAGATCTTGCCGACGGCCGTGTTCACCGAGCCCAATACCGGCTCCGACCTCGCTTCGCTCTCGACCCGCGCCGTCCGCGACGGTGACGTCTATCGGCTCACCGGACAGAAGACCTGGATCACCCACGCCGCCCGCGCCGATCTCATGACCGTGCTGGCGCGCACCGACCCCAAGGAGAAGGGCTATCGCGGACTGTCGATGTTCCTCGCGCCCAAGCCGCGCGGCACCGACGACGATCCCTTCCCGGCCGAAGGCATGACCGGCGGCGAGATCGAGGTGCTCGGCTATCGCGGCATGAAGGAGTTCGATATCTCCTTCGACGGCTTCGCCGTTCCGGTCGCCAATCTCCTCGGCGGCGTCGAGGGCCAGGGCTTCAAGCAGCTGATGCAGACCTTCGAGGCGGCGCGCATCCAGACCGCGGCGCGCGCGATCGGCGTGGCGCAATCGGCGTTCGACCTCGGCCTGCGTTACGGCATGGAGCGCAACCAGTTCGGCAAGCCGATCGTCCAGTTCCCGCGCGTGTCTGACAAGCTCGCGATGATGGCGGCGGAAATCCTCATGGCGCGGCAACTGACTTATTTCGCCGCGCGCGAGAAGGACGCAGGGCGCCGCTGCGATCTCGAGGCCGGCATGGCGAAGCTCCTTGCCGCGCGCGTCGCCTGGGCCGCGGCCGACAACGCGCTCCAGATTCACGGCGGCAACGGCTTCGCGCTGGAATATCCGGTGAGCCGCGTCCTGTGCGATGCCCGCATTCTCTCGATCTTCGAGGGCGCGGCGGAAATTCAGGCCCATGTCATCGCCCGCCGCCTGCTCGAAGGCTGAGCCGCCAGGGAACGAAGGCCGCCGTAGATAAGTTTCGCGGAAAGTGCAAATCTCTATCGAACGACTGTCGTAGAGCCCGATCGTAAGTCCGAGCCCCATGAATTTCCTCTCCCATTACGCCATTCCGGTTGCGCTTATCGCCGTCGGCACGGTGCTCCTTCTCGGACTGTGGAACATGATGCGGGGGGGCAGTCCCAATACCAGCCAGCTTCTGATGCGCTGGCGCGTGGTGTTGCAGTTCATCGCACTTTGCCTCGTCATGGCGGCCATCTATTTGTCCGGGAGGTAGGTGCCGCTTGAAAGGCGCTTGGCGATGGTAGTTCTCAACAAGATCTATACGCGCACCGGCGACGACGGCACGACCGCGCTCGGCTCGGGGCGGCGCGTGGCGAAATTCGATCTCCGCGTCGAGGCCTACGGCACGCTCGATGAGACCAATGCCGCCATCGGCCTGGCGCGGCTCCACACCGGGCACGGCCATCCCGCGCTCGATGCCATGCTTGCGCGCATCCAGAACGACCTCTTCGATCTCGGCGCCGATCTCTGCTATCCCGACGAGAGCAAGGACGCGCGCGGACGCCTGCAAGTGAGCGATACCCAGGTCGCGCGGCTGGAGCGGGAGATCGACACCCTCAATGGCGAACTCGAGCCGTTGCGCTCCTTCGTGCTGCCGGGCGGCTCACAAGCCGCAAGCTTCCTGCATCTTGCCCGCACCGTCTCGCGCCGGGCCGAGCGCTTGATCGTCGCTCTTGCCGCGCGCAAAGGCGAAACCGTCGGCGCGCCGGCGCTGCGCTACATCAACCGGCTGTCGGATTTCCTGTTCGTGGCGGCGCGCTTCGCCAATGACAAGGGAAAGTCCGACGTGACCTGGGTGCCGGGTCAAAACCGCTGACGGGGAGCGAGCGAAGTATCCGTGTTCATCCCGCTCCATGACACGAACCCTCTGAAGCGCATCCACTACCAATACGTGACGGTGGCGCTGATCCTATTGAACGTCGCCATCTACGTGATTTTCATTTCGGGCTGGGTCTACGCACCCAACGAGGAGGAGGCGGCTAACTTCGCCGTCATCCCGGCGAAGTTGATGACCGCCGGCATGGGTGGAGACACCATGCTCGCGACCGGCGCCTACATGCCCGAGCGCTTCACCCTCGTGACCTACATGTTCATTCACGGGAGTTGGATCCATCTCCTCGGCAACATGCTGTTCCTGTGGGTGTTCGGCGACAATATCGAGGACGCCATGGGGCACCTCCGCTTCATCATGTTCTATTTGATGTGCGGTATCTTCGCCGCCCTGTTCCATACCTGGTTGAACCCGGAGTCGGAGATACCGCTGGTCGGAGCCTCGGGCGCGGTCGCCGGGGTGATCGCGGCCTACCTCATCCTGCACCCCAAGGTGAAGGTCTGGGTGCTGGCGCTGTGGCGCATTCCGATCCGGATCACGGCGGCGTGGGCGATCGGCATCTGGATCGCTTACCAGTTCGCGATGGTCCTGTTTCAGGGGGAGGAGAACGTGGCCTGGTGGGCCCATATCGGCGGCCTGCTCGCGGGCGCGACCCTCATTTTGTTCATGCGGCGGCGCGGCGTAGTGCTGTTCGACCGGACCCGCGGCGGTGCCTGAGGCGTGGTAGAAACCCCTGGAAACCATTGACTAGCCGCCCCCCCGGCAGTACGGTCGCGGCCATTTCGCAGTTGCGAGATGGCAGGGCTTAAGGCCCGCAAGCGTGCGGGGAACAGTGCCGCATGAAAATTCTCGTTCCCGTCAAGCGGGTGGTCGATTTCAACGTCAAGGTCCGAGTCAAATCGGATGGAAGCGGCGTCGATCTCGCCAACGTCAAGATGTCGATGAACCCCTTCGACGAGATCGCCGTCGAGGAAGCGGTCCGCATCAAGGAACGCGGCGAGGCGACCGAAGTCGTCGCGGTGTCGATCGGCGGCGTCAAATCGCAAGACATATTGCGCACGGCGCTTGCCATGGGCGCCGACCGCGCCATCCTGGTCAAGACCGAGCAGACCGTCGAACCGCTTGCCGTGGCCAAGCTGTTGAAGCGCGTGGCCGAGACCGAGAAGCCCGATCTCATCATTCTCGGCAAGCAGGCGATCGACGACGATTGCAATCAGGCGGGCCAGATGCTGGCCGGGCTGCTCGGCTGGCCGCAAGGCACCTTCGCCTCAAAGATCGAGCTCAACGGCGCCAAGGTGAAGGTGGTGCGCGAGATCGACGGCGGTCTCGAGACGGTCATGCTCGCGAAGCCTGCCGTCCTCACCACCGATCTCAGGCTCAACGAGCCGCGTTACGCCTCGCTGCCCAACATCATGAAAGCCAAGAAGAAGCCGATCGACGAGACCACGCCCGAGGCGCTCGGCGTCGATATCGCGCAGCGCTTGAAGGTGCTGTCGGTGGTCGAGCCCAAGGGCCGCGAGGCCGGCATCAAGGTCGATAGTGTCGCCATGCTCATCGACAAGCTCAAGAACGAGGCGGGAGTTCTCTAGCATGGCCGTCCTCCTTCTTGCCGAGCATGACAATAAGGCTCTCGCGCCCGCCACCGCCAAGGCGCTCACGGCGGCACGGGCCTTCGGCGGCGACGTCGATATTCTCGTCGCCGGCGAGAACTGCCGCGGTGTCGCCGAGGCGGCGGCGAAGCTCGACGGCGTGCGCAAGGTCTTGCTGGCCGAGGCGCCGCATCTTTCGCAACGCCTCGCCGAGGAAACCGCAAGCACGATCGTTCCCCTGATGACGGCCTATTCGGTTCTGCTCGCGCCCTCGACGACGGCGGGCAAGAACGTTCTGCCCCGCGTCGCCGCACTGCTCGATGTCGCTCAGGTCTCCGACATCGTCGAGGTCAAGGCGCCGAACGTCTTCGTCCGGCCGATCTACGCCGGCAACGCGCTGCAAACCGTCGAGACCACCGACAAGATCGTGGTCGCGACGGTGCGTACCACCGCCTTCGCCAGCGCCGGAGAAGGCGGCGCCGCCTCGATCGAGACGATTGCACCGGCACCGGCCGTTTCGCTGTCGAGCTACGAGGGGTCGGAGATCAGCGTAAGCGAACGGCCCGAGCTGACTGCGGCCCGCATCGTGATTTCGGGCGGCCGGGGCATGCAGTCGGGTGAGAACTTCAAGACCTTGATCGAGCCCCTGGCCGACCGCCTCGGCGCCGCCGTCGGCGCGAGCCGGGCCGCGGTCGATGCCGGCTATATGCCGAACGACCATCAGGTCGGCCAGACCGGCAAGGTGGTGGCGCCCGAGCTCTATATCGCCGTCGGCATTTCCGGCGCGATCCAGCATCTTGCCGGCATGAAGGATTCCAAGGTGATCGTCGCCATCAACAAGGACGGCGACGCGCCCATCTTCCAGGTCGCCGATTACGGCCTCGTCGGCGATCTCTTTACCGTCCTGCCCGAACTCGACGCCGAGCTCAAGAAGGCGGGATACTCGTAAGTGGATTCAGAGGAATGACCATGGACGACATAGTTCCAGGCTCGACGCTCCGCGCGGACCCCGCATCGCGAGGCGATTCCGACGGCGACCCCATCCAAAAAATCGGCATTATCGGCGCCGGACAAATGGGCACCGGCATCGCCCACGTTATCGCGCTCTCCGGCTACGACGTTGCGCTCCACGACATCGCCAAGGAAAGGGTCGATGCGGCGATCGGGACCATCGACCGGAACCTCGCCCGCCAAGTCGTATCCGGCAAGATCAGCGAGGACGACAAGCGCAAGGCGCTTGCGCGCATTACCTATGCCGAGACCATGGCCAAACTGGGCGAAGCCGATCTCGTGATCGAGGCCGCGACCGAGGACGAGACGGTCAAGCGCAAGATATTCGTGGCGTTGTGTCCCTACCTCAAGGCGGACGCAATCGTATCCACCAACACCTCGTCGATCTCGATCACCCGGCTTGCGGCCGCGACCGACAGGCCCGAGCGCTTCATCGGCCTGCACTTTATGAATCCCGCCCCGGTGATGGAGCTCGTCGAGATGATCCGCGGCATCGCCACCGAGGACGGCACCTTCGGCCGCACCCGGGATTTCGTCGAGAGCCTCGGCAAAACGGTCGCCGTCTCGGAAGACTTCCCGGCCTTCATGGTCAACCGCATCCTTTTGCCGATGATCAACGAGGCGGTGTACACGCTCTACGAGGGCGTGGGCACGGTTGACGCCATCGACACTGCCATGCGGCTTGGCGCCCATCATCCCATGGGACCGCTCCAGCTTGCCGATTTCATCGGTCTCGACACCTGTCTGTCGATCATGCAGGTGCTCTACGAAGGGCTCGCCGACTCCAAATACCGGCCGTGCCCGCTGCTGGTGAAATATGTCGAAGCGGGTTGGCTCGGACGGAAGGCGAAGCGCGGCTTCTACGATTATCGCGGCGAAAGGCCGATGCCGACCCGCTAGAGGCCGGTGACGGGACCATGCCGCAGACCGCCAAGTCGCGAACTTACGCCGCCCCGATCCTTGGGGGCCCCGCGATCGAGATCGTCGCGACGAATAAAAACTGAAACGAATTCGTCTCTTTCCGCAAGCATTGCGTCATCCATGCGCTAGGCATGGATCGAGCCCGCTCTACGCAGTTTCCGGCACAGGACGTACACGGGACGCACACGGGTGTTGCGAGCGTCCTTGAGTCCCCGCCATGGCAGGTTCCCTGTTCCGTCCCGAGGCCCTCGAATTTCAGAAGCAGTATCGCGAGTTCGGCCAAGTCGGCCGGCTTCAGTCTTCGTCGGCGAAGATGCTCGCCTGGCTTCTCACGATCGCCGTCTTCTCTCTCGTCGTCTTTATCTGCCTTGCGGGTTACACCCGAAAAGAGACGGTCGCGGGGTATCTGGCGCCGGCGCTCGGAACCTCGAGCATTTTCGTTCCCGAGCAAGGCACCATCACCGCGGTCCATGTCGCGCAGGATCAAGAGGTCGCCAAGGGCGATCTCCTCCTGAGCATCGACAAGACGCAGCTCACCGCCGACGGTCTCGACGTGAATGCGGCGATCCTGAAGAGTCTCGCCTTGCAGAAGACCCTTCTCGCCAAACAGATCGCCGAGGAAGATCGAACCACGCGATCGGAGCGCGAGCGCCTGACGGCCGCGGTCACGAGCGGAGAGGCGGAGCTGGCGCAGCTCGCCGCGCAGATGAAGATTCAGCAGGACCAGATCGACCTTGCCCAGAAACTGGTCGATACCGCCGAGAAAATGCATGCCGCCGGCTACATGGCGGCGCCCGAACTTTACAGCCGGAAGGAAGGTCTGCTCCGGGCAAAACAGGAGCTGAGCTCGCTCATGGCAGCGCTCCGTCGCGCGCGATACCGAACTCTCCGAAAC
>DATEMT010000240.1:0-2940 GCA_035275445.1 Methyloceanibacter sp.
GGCACGATCGCGCGCTCAAACGCGAACGCCGCGGTGCTGTCTGCTTGGATCGAAAGGACGCCTTGGGTCGATTTCCTCGCCCGCGTTCCCGCGACGCGTTCCAACAGCTCGGTGTGCCTGAAGATCGTCGACCCCGACCTCGCGGCGCTTTCCCGGGAGAAGCGCGACGCCGTTCCGGCGGCGATGGCGGCGCTGCTCGATGCCGAGGATGCCGCCAAGGACATCGCCTCCCACCGCGCCGCGCCTTCGGGCTTGCGCATCTGGACCGGGGCGACGGTCGAGCGGAGCGATGTTGAGGCGCTTCTGCCCTGGCTCGACTGGGCGTTCGCCGAGGTCAAGCAGGCGTTTACCGTGAGCTAAGCTGTCCTCCAGCCCATGACAGGCTGGAGGACGGAGCTTTAGACGGACGCAAAACTAGCCGCTATAGGGCTGCCGATATTGTCTCGGCATTTGGCCGTGATACCGGGCATGCCCAGAGCCCCTGGTTGTTCTCTGCTCCGAGGCGCCGGGAGCAGGCGTCGGCGCACCCATCGTCGGGCAGGTGTCGGCGTTCGGCGCCTTCGCGCAGGCCCCGATGTCGGCCAGCGCCGGCGTCAGTGCCGCAAGAGAGAGCGAGGCCGCGGCGAGGCCTATGACGATAGTTCTAGTCATGGGGAAGTCTCCTTGGACAAGTGGCGATCGCGCTTTTGCGTCGCCGATGACAAGCAAACGCCCGATCCGTCCGCTCTTATCCCGCGCAAGCGGACGCAGGGAATATGTGTCGCGCCGCGATTCGCCACAGCGCCAATTGCCGCGGACGTCTTGATAGTCAAAGGGCGCGATCAGCGCTCGCGTTCCGGCAACCGGCGCGCTATAAGCTCACACGGCTCCGCCTGAAAGCGGGGCCGTTTCTGCGTTCCCGGCCTCGAATCGAAGGACTGTTCACGTGGCCAATGTCGTGGTCGTCGGCTCGCAATGGGGCGACGAAGGCAAGGGCAAGATCGTCGATTGGCTGTCCGAGCGCGCCGATGTCGTGGTGCGCTTCCAGGGCGGCCACAATGCCGGCCATACCCTCGTCGTCGATAGCGTCACTTACAAGCTCTCGCTGCTCCCCTCGGGCGTGGTGCGCAAGGGCAAGCTCTCGGTCATCGGCAACGGCGTGGTGATCGATCCCTGGGCTCTGGCCGAGGAGATCGCCAAGATGGAGAAGCTCGGGGTCGGCATCTCCCGCGACAATCTCCGTATCGCCGAGAATGCGACGCTCATCCTGCCGCTCCACCGCGAGCTCGATTCGCTGCGCGAGACTTCGGCCGGCGACGGGCGCATCGGCACCACCAAGCGCGGCATCGGCCCGGCCTACGAGGACAAGGTCGGCCGGCGCGCGATCCGGGTGATGGACCTTCAGGATCTCCCCTCGCTCAAGCCCAAGATCGAGCGCATCCTCGCCCACCACAATCCCTTGCGAAAGGGTTTGGGCGAGCCCGAGATTTCGCCCGATGCGCTCTGCGCCGAGCTGACGGAAATCGCGCCGAAGATTCTCCCTTATGTCGATACG
The DNA here is from genome assembly GCA_035275445.1 of Methyloceanibacter sp. GTDB lineage: Bacteria > Pseudomonadota > Alphaproteobacteria > Rhizobiales > Methyloligellaceae > Methyloceanibacter. The sequence goes on from DATEMT010000240.1 coordinate 1,535, forward strand.
GTGTGGGCGCTGCTCGACGCCAAGCGGAGGCAAGGCAAGCGCATCCTGTTCGAGGGCGCGCAAGGCGCGCTGCTCGACATCGATCACGGCACCTATCCGTTCGTCACGTCGTCGAACACGGTGGCGGCGCAGGCCGCGACCGGATCGGGGCTTGGGCCCGGCGCCATCAACTACGTTCTCGGCATCACCAAGGCCTACACGACGCGGGTGGGGGAGGGACCGTTCCCGACCGAGCTCAAGGACGAGACGGGACGACTGATCGGCGAGCGCGGGGTGGAGTTCGGCACGGTCACGGGGCGTCCGCGCCGTTGCGGCTGGTTCGATGCGTGCCTCGTGCGCCAGACGCGCAAGGTGAGCGGCATCAACGGCATCGCGCTCACCAAGCTCGACGTTCTCGACCAGTTGCCCGAGCTCAAGATTTGCGTGGGCTATAGGCTCGACGGGCGCGAGCTCGATCATCTGCCCGCGGCGCAAGGGGCGCAAGCCCGGGTCGAACCGGTCTACGAGACGATGGAAGGCTGGAGCGAATCGACGCGCGGAGCGCGGTCCTGGGCCGAGTTGCCCGCCCAGTGCATCAAGTATGTGCGCCGCCTCGAGGAGCTGATCGGCGCCCCGGTTGCGCTCCTCTCGACAAGCCCTAAGCGCGAGGACACCATCCTCGTGCACGATCCCTTCGTGGATTGACGAGAGATTTCGTTCTTGTCATTGCCCGGCTTGACCGGGCAATCCAGTGACCTGATCGTGCGAGGCGGTATGCTCGAGTCCCGCCTTCGCGGGAATGACGCGTCTGGGAGCGAAATGTGGCTGAGAATTTTCCGTGGAAGGTCGCGTGGATTACCGGCGCGTCCGGTGCGATCTGCGGCGAGATCGCCAAGCGGCTCGGCTCCGCCGGGGTGAGCGTCGCCGCGACGGCGCGGCCGAGCGCGGCGCTTACGGCGCTCGCGGCGTCGAGCGGCAAGATCAAGCCGTTTCCGGCCGACGTGCTCGCGCCTGAAGAGTTGAAGCGCACGGTCAGCACGATCGAGCGCGATCTCGGCGCAATCGACCTCGCGCTGCTCGGCGCCGGCACGTACGCGCCGTTCGACATCCGCGCCATCGACCTCGACGGCTTCCGCCGCTCCATGGCGCTCAATGTCGATGGTGTCGTCAACGCCGTTGCCGCCGTCCTGCCGCCGATGCTCGCGCGCAAGGCCGGCCACATCGCCATCATGGGCTCGCTCTTCGGCTATGCCGGTTGGCCGGGAAACGGCAGCTACGGCGCCAGCAAAGCCGCGGTCATCAATCTCGCCGAGAGCATGAAGCTCGAGTTGGAGGGAAGCGGCGTCGCCGTCACCATCGTCAATCCGGGATTTGTCGATACCCCGCTCAACGCCTCCTATGACCCGAAGAAGAAGCTCTACGTGATG
>DATEMT010000241.1:0-8210 GCA_035275445.1 Methyloceanibacter sp.
GGCTCGCCTTCCTCAACGATGTCGGCCTCGACTATCTGACGCTGTCGCGCGCCAGCGGCTCGCTATCGGGCGGCGAGAGCCAGCGCATCCGGCTCGCCTCGCAGATCGGCTCAGGGCTGACGGGCGTCCTCTACGTGCTCGACGAGCCCTCGATCGGCTTACACCAGCGCGACAACGCAAGGCTGCTCGACACGCTGAAATCGCTGCGCGATATGGGCAACAGCGTGCTCGTGGTCGAGCACGACGAGGAAGCGATCCTGACCGCCGATCATGTGGTCGATATGGGCCCGGGCGCCGGCATCCATGGCGGCGAGGTGGTGGCGGAGGGGACGCCGGATGAGGTGATGGCCTCGCCGCAGAGCCTAACCGGGCAATATCTCACCGGCTTCAAGCAGATCGCCGCGCCCAAGGTGCGGCGCAAGCCGACCCGAGGCAGGCGGCTCTCGGTGCTCGGCGCGCGGGCCAACAACCTCAAGAACATCACCGTCGACATTCCGCTCGGGCTCTTTACCGCCATCACCGGGGTCTCGGGCGGCGGCAAGTCCACCTTCCTGATCGAGACACTCTATCGCGCCGTCGTCCGCAAGCTCACCGGCGCGCGCGAAGTGCCGGGCGAGCACGACGCGATCGAGGGGCTCGAGCATCTCGACAAGGTCATCGACATCGACCAGTCGCCGATCGGGCGCACGCCGCGCTCGAACCCCGCCACCTATACCGGCGCCTTCACCCCGATCCGCGAATGGTTCGCCGAGCTGCCCGAGGCCAAGACCCGCGGCTACAAGCCGGGGCGGTTCTCCTTCAACGTCAAGGGCGGTCGCTGCGAGGCGTGCCAGGGCGACGGCGTCATCAAGATCGAGATGCACTTCCTGCCCGACATCTACGTCACCTGCGACGTGTGCAAGGGCAAGCGCTACGACCGCGAGACGCTGGAGATCAAGTTCAAAGGCAAGTCGATCGCCGACGTTCTCGACATGACGGTCGAGGAAGCGGCGGAGCTGTTCAAGGCGGTTCCGGCCGTGCGTGACAAGCTCGAGACGCTGAAGCGCGTCGGCCTCTCCTATATCCATGTCGGGCAGCAGGCGACCACGCTCTCGGGCGGCGAGGCGCAGCGGGTGAAGCTGTCGCGCGAGCTGTCGCGTCGCGCCACCGGCCGCACGCTCTACGTTCTCGACGAGCCGACCACGGGACTTCACTTCCATGACGTCGCCAAGTTGCTCGAAGTGCTGCACGAGCTGGTCGATCAGGGCAACACGGTGGTGGTGATCGAGCACAATCTCGAAGTCATCAAGACCGCCGACTGGATCGTCGATCTCGGACCCGAGGGCGGCGACGCCGGCGGCGAAGTGGTCGCGGTCGGCACGCCGGAGGAGATCGCCGCAAACCCCCGCAGCTATACCGGGCAATACCTGAAACAGGTCATGGACCGGCGGGGCAAAGGGGCGGCCGCCAAGCGCGCCGCGGCCGAGTAAGGGCCAAAAGCCCCCCGAATCCCCAGTTTTTTCGCTGAAATTTGCATTTCCACCGCAAAATTCCCGGGGAATCTGCTGACAAACCCCGTCGAATCGGCGATTTTCCGGGGAATTGAGCCTTTGCCGCCGGGTCGTTAGCGGCAAAGTCGCGATTGCGCTTAGGGCCGCAAGGCCATAGCGAGAAATTCGGGGCCTGACGGCCGGCAATGGAGGAACACGCGCATGATGTCGAAATCTGAGCTCATTCAAAAAGTCGCCGATGACTGCTCGGTGGCGAAGAAGGACGTGAAGGCGGTCATGGAGTCGCTCGCCGGGGTCGCCTACAAGGAACTGAAACGGGCCGGCATGTTCATGCTCCCGGGCTTTGCCAAATTCACCGTGGTCAAGAAGCCGGCGACCAAAGAGCGCCAGGGCATCAATCCCTTCACCAAAGAGCCGACGGTGTTCAAGGCGAAGCCCGCGCGCAAGACGCTGAAAGTGCGCCCGGTCAAGGCCGCCAAAGACTCCGTCTAAGCCAGGCTTGCGACCGAGACGAAACGCAGCCGCTCGTCATCGGCGCGACCGCGCTCATAGTAAGAAAGCCCCACCCCTCACAGGGTGGGGCTTTCCTATAAAGCGGATGGCCCGCGCTACGCGGTAACCTGTTTTATCACCTTGACGATGACGAGCAGGATCACGGCGCCGATGAAGGCCGTGATAATGGCGCCGAGAATTCCGCCGCCGAGCGTCAGCGCGAGGCCGAGAGCGGGAAACAGGAACATGGCGAGAAGCGCGCCGAGGATGCCGACGACGATGTCGCCGACGAGGCCGAAGCCGGTCCCTTGGACGAGTTGGCCCGCAAGCCAACCTGCGATGCCTCCCACCACGCACGTCACGATAATCGCTGTCAGCATGTTTCCCCCCTTGAGCTTGATGAGTAGGGCATTTTAGCACGAGTCGCGGCGGTCTTCGCGAACTTTGCGGCCAGGCGGCGGCGCCGGACCTCCCCACAAGGGGAGGTTCGAAGAGCGAGCAGTCATCGCTCCTGGCAAGCTCAGAGAATTTGGCGGAGGAACGCGCGGGCCTTGGCGTAGATGCCCGGTGCCTCGCTTTCGCGCGGACCGGCGATGCACACGGCCATGCCGTCCTCGCCTGCATCGAGAAACGCGCGCGCCTGCTCGACCGCATTATCTGCATCGAGATCGATCACGAGGCATGGCCTCTCGCGCTTCGCGGCGACGTCGCGCGCGAGCTCGGTTCCTTTCGACGCACCCGCGCCGGACTTGTCCGTCAGCACCAACAACCGGTCGCAATCGCGCACATTCCAACGGGTGCGCTCGACCGGATCGGCGTTTGGCGTTTCGCGCAAGTGCGGATATAGCGTCAGCAGCCCCGGCGGCTCAGCGAGATCCTCGGCGGAGCCGCCTTTTGGGCACCAGCCGCGATACGCAACGCCCTTTTCGATGGCGGCATCGAGCGCGGCCCGGTCCACGCCTGTCTGGCCGCCGGAGAGGATCGTGATTTCCATTGCCATCGCGCTCGCCACTTGAGCAGTCCTTGCCGCTACTCGCCCGCCAGTTCCTGATCGAGGGCGACGGTCCGCTTCAGCGCCGGACGCTGCTCGAGCCTGCCGACATAGGCGACGAACTCGGGCCGCTTGGGCAGGAGGCCGAACATCATCCCCCAGCGCAGCGTGGACCCCAGCACGACGTCGGCCGCCGTGAACTGCTCGCCCATCAGATAAGGCCCGGGCTCGACCGCGGCCGCCGCAACCGACATGACCGTGTCGAAATCGCCGTAGCCCAGCGTGCCGGGGCGAGGTTCCTCCTTGCGCGGGTAAGCGCGATCGGTAATGGCGGACTCGATGCAGGACGGCGCAAAGAAGAGCCATTTGAGATAGGCCCCGCGGCGCGGATCGCCGACCGGCACGTTCAGCCGCGCATGCGGAAACTCGTCGGCGAGATAGGTGCAGATGGCCGCAGCCTCGGTGATGACGGTATCGCCGTGCTTGAGCGCCGGCACCTTGCCCATGGGATTAACGGCAAGATAGCCGGGTTCGCGCTGCTCGCCTTTGGCCAAGCTCAGCAGGCGGAGATCGTAAGGCTCGCCGAGCTCTTCGAGCATCCAGCGGGCGATCGAGGAGCGCGACGGCGCGGCGTGATAGAGCGTGAGGTCTGTCATGGCTTCTCCTTGGGCAAGGTGGCACGCCAACTACCGTCCAGTTATGGCGTTAAGATGGTGCGCCGAGCACCGTGTTCGTAAGCCTAGCAGGTCGCACTCGCCCCGCATTCGGGTTCGCATTGCGGTCGTGTGCGACTAATACTTTGTCCCTCGAGCGTAAAGGAGGACGGCATGGCACGCAGGTCCAAAGCGAAGAAGCGCCCCGCGTCAAAGGCAAAGAAGCGCCGCGCGGCCACCACCAAGCGGGCGCCTATCGTCGCAAGGCCGGAGAGACTCGTCCAGGCAGAAGCGGTCGAGTCGTTTGACGACATGGAACTCGCCTGGGGGAAGAAGGTCAGCCCCGCCTTCAGGCGCAGAGTGATCGAGATTTCGGCCGAGCTTGGCATGGATCCCAACAATCTCATGGCCGCCATGGCATTCGAAAGCGCGCGAACCTTCCGCGCCGATATCGAGAACCCCATGAGCGGGGCGGTCGGGCTGATTCAATTCATGCCGGCTACGGCGAAAGGGCTGGCAACATCGACGGCCGCCTTGAAGAGGATGACGCCGGTTGCGCAGCTCGAGTTCGTCAGACGCTATTTCCTGCCGCAGAAAGGCAGGCTCAATGACCTCAACGACGTGTACATGGCGATCCTTTGGCCACGCGCGGTCGGCAGGCCGGCTTCCTATGTCTTGTTTGTCAACGGCTCGCGGCAATACAGCCAGAACAAGGGACTGGACGTGAATTTCGACGGCGTCGTCACCAAGGCGGAGGCCGCCAGTCGCGTGCAGCAACATCTGGTCGAAGGCATGCGTCCTGAATTGCGCGGCTAGCCCTGCTCGGCCTTGGCCCAGCCTTCGACCTCGCCGATCCAGTGCTCGGCGTGCTGGGAGAAGGTCGCGACCACGGCGTCGAAGGCGGCTTCCTCGGCGGCCTCGGCGCCGCGATCTTCGCGCAAGTCTTCGAACACATGGCGGTAGTCGGCGTAGCCCTGCATCTCCTCCCAGCGGTGCCACCAGAGATCGCCGACGAAGAAAAACTTGATCCAGGAGAACAGGCAGTCGGTCCAGTCTTCGAGGTAATAGCGGAGGTGAACGCTCGGCGCGCAAACATAGAGGTCCGCGCCGCGTAGCGCCTCGGCGCCGCTCGCCGCGCAATCCTCTTTGGCAGCGCGCTCGACCAGCCAGCCGTCGAGCGGGGCGTTCTCCTCGCCTTCGAGGAAGACGAAGCTCATGCGATCGGCAGCAGGATAGAGCCCGCGCGGATCGAACAGCTTGAAGTCGATCCCGCGCAGCCGCGCTCGCTTCAGCGCGATCAGCGGTGCATTGCCGCCTTCAGGACTGTCGATCAGTGCGAGGCCCGATGCGCGCGCCGCCGATGCGAGACGCTCAGGCTCGGGGCTGACAAGGCTCGAGACCAGGACCGTGCCCGAGACCTCCTGGTCGATCGTCTCGATATTGGCGCGAGGCCGCGTCCCTCCGCCGTTCTCCGCGTTCATGACCTTGAGAACGTGCGGCCGCTCCGGCTGGCGCAAACGCCAGAACTCGTCGCTCCTTGCGGCAAGCCGATGCAAATAGCCAAGGAGCCGATAACGGGCTGATCGATCGTGGCAGTTGCCTTTCCAGACAACGGAAACGGAGGGCATAGGCGAAGTCCTGCCGCGACGCTTGGTACCGGAGGCGGCACATTGCCCGTGCCGGGGCGATGGCGCAAGCAATGTTCCGGAACAGGGTTGCCTCGGGGTCACCGCAGAGCCCATGCCTCTCCGTCTTCTTAACGCTTGCGCTATAGTCGTGGTGAAGGAAGCCGCAAATGGGAGCGGGGGATGGACGATTGGGATGGTTTCTACACGCTCGCCGGAAGCACGGCGGGAACGCTGATCGGTCTCATTTTCGTGGTTATCACGCTCGGCATTGACCATACCAAAAAAGGCGACGAGCACCGCGTCCGCTTGTTCGTCACGCCGGTCCTGGTCTATTTCACCTGCCTTCTCGTCATGGCCATGGTGATGGTACCGCCGCTCTCGTCGGCCTGGCGCGCGCTCGCGCTCGGGGCCATCGGGTCGGGGGGGCTCGCCTATGTCATGAACCTTTGGCTGCTGTCGCACCGGACGATGCGGTTCCAGGGGCCGCGGATCATCTGGCATGTCTGGGTGCCGCTCGCGGCGTTCACGCTGGTCACGGCGGCGGCGGCGTTCGCGCTCCAAGCGCCCTTTGCCAACGCGCTCTGCGCGCTCGGCGTGGTGGTCCTGCTCGTGACCGCGCTTCGAAACACCTGGATGGTGACGCTCGGCATCGCCGGCCGCCAATAGCAAAGCAAAGAGGCGCGGCCCCCGCGAAGGGGTCGCGCCTCTCAAGTCTTGCGCCGGCGCCGGGGTTCGGATGACCCCGGCTTGTGGCGCGCCCTAGGCTTTCGCGCGTGCCCCGTGCCCTGCTCCGGCCAGCATGCCGACGAGTCTCTCGGACACATAGCCGAACACCGCGCCGAGGATCATCGATAGGATGACGACGACAACGGGATTCTCGAGCGAAGGCGCCGTCATGCTTCCGCCCTTCATCAGCGAGTAGGCGGCAACCGAAGCGAAGCCGTATACTTGCGCCGGGATGGTGGAAAACATCGGGACGTTGGCGAGCAGAACCATGGCCGCAACGCCGAGGCCCACGCAGATTGCCGGCCAAACGGCCGCGGGCAGGCTACCGCCGATGGCGGCGCCGGCGACAACCAGCGTGATGCCGGCGATAACCGCGCCGGCGGCGTTGTTGAGGACCGTCGTTTGCAGACCAGCTTCCTTGCCACCGCAGTGGAAGTAGCAGCCCCAGGCGATAAAGGCGGCCCAGATCGCAAGGGCGCCACCCATCGGCCCCAGGAAGAGCCAGGTGGCAATTGCGCCAAGCACACCAACGCTAACTGCAAGAGCCGTATTCGAGGACATCTCACCCCCCTTTCGTGCGAGAGCGGGCGGATGCGCCGAAATGCCGGCGGTCCACCGGCTCAATGGTTGGAAGCCGCTAGTATTGCCGAATCAGATTCGGCTCCCGCGGGAATGGTAGTGGATGACTCGCCCATTTCAACGCCGATTCCTTGGTTTTGCCCAATTCGTTCACGGAGCGTCTTCAGGGTGCCGCTTGAGGAAATGCCTGAACGGGCCTAGCTAACAGTCATGACCGGCAAGGTACATGTCATTGGCGGCGGGCTGGCGGGCAGCGAGGCCGCCTGGCAGCTCGCCCAAGGCGGCGTGCCGATCGTATTGCACGAGATGCGCCCCACCCGTTCGACCGAGGCGCACAAGACGGGGGCCTTCGCCGAGCTCGTTTGCTCCAATTCTTTTCGCTCGGACGATTGGGAAACCAACGCCGTCGGTCTGCTCCATGAGGAGATGCGCCGCGCCTCCTCTCTCGTCATGACGGCGGCGGACGCGAACAAGCTGCCGGCCGGCGCGGCGCTTGCGGTCGATCGCGACGGTTTCGCCGCCTCGATCACCCGGACGCTCGAAACCCATCCGCTGATCGAAATTTCGCGCGAGGAAGTGGCGGGTCTGCCGCCGCCGGATTGGGACAGCGTCATCGTGGCGACAGGTCCCCTCACCTCGCCGTCGCTCGCCGACGCCATCACGGGCCTTACCGGCAAAGCGGAGCTCGCCTTCTTCGATGCGATCGCGCCCATCGTCCACGCCGAGACCATCGACATGAACGTGTGCTGGCGCCAGTCGCGCTATGACAAAGCGGGTCCGGGCGGCGGCGGGGCGGACTACATCAACTGTCCGCTCGACAAGCCCCAATACGAGGCCTTCATCGCCGCCCTCCTCGCCGCGGAGAAAACCGTGTTCAAGCACTTCGAAGCCACGCCCTATTTCGAGGGCTGTCTTCCGGTCGAGGTAATGGCCGAGCGCGGCCCGCATACGCTGCGCTTCGGGCCGATGAAGCCCGTCGGTCTTTCGAACCCGCACCGTCCCGGCGTGAAGCCCTATGCCGTGGCGCAGCTCCGCCAGGACAACGCACTCGGCACATTGTGGAACATGGTCGGCTTCCAGACCAAGCTCAAACATGGCGAGCAGGCGCGTGTGTTCCGCACCATCCCCGGTCTCGGCAACGCCGAGTTCGCACGGCTCGGCGGACTTCACCGCAACACTTTCCTCGACAGCCCGAAGCTTCTCGATGCGAGCTTGCGGCTCAAAGCGCAGCCGAGGCTTCGCTTCGCCGGGCAGATCACCGGGGTCGAAGGGTATGTCGAGTCGGCGGCGATCGGGCTCATCGCCGGGCGCTTTGCCGCCGCGGAACGGCGGGGCCGGGTCCTGCCGCCGCCGCCGCCCACAACCGCCTTCGGCGCCCTGCTCAACCACATCACCGGCGGCCATATCAGCCACGACGCGGCGACCGGCCCCCGCAGCTTCCAGCCGATGAACGTCAATTTCGGGCTGTTCCCGCCGATCGTCGGCCGGGCGAAGAAGGCGGAGCGCAAGAAGCTCTATACCGACCGGGCCCGTACGGACCTCGCGCAATGGCAGGCCGGCCTGTCCGACGACGGGGAATCAACGCAGCTCGATCGGGTCGGCGATCCGGCGCGCCATGTCCTGGACGAGCTCGCGGACCGGGGCTGAGACC
>DATEMT010000242.1:0-4271 GCA_035275445.1 Methyloceanibacter sp.
GCCCGTGAAGGCGGCGGCGGCGGTGGAGGCGGCGGCGGCGAGATGAGAGGCGGCGGCGAGGGTGGCGGCGGTGGCGGCGGCGGAGCCGCGATGAGAGGCGAGGGCGGTGGTGGCGGCGGCGGCGCGGCTGACAACGGCAGAATGAGAGGCTCCGACCACACTGCCAACGAGGGCGGAGACCGTGACCGGCGCGGTTCGAACTTTGACAGAGACCATATGAATGACAGGCGCCACAGCGCAAATCGGGATCACGACCACGATCACGATGGAAATTTCAATCGCCATCGCGTGTTCCGCAATGGCGCGTGGGTCTGGGTCTATGGTCCTGACACTTACGCCTATGGCGATGACTGCCGCTGGATGCTGCGGCGGGCCCAGGCAACCGGCAACCCCTATTGGTGGGATCGGTACAACGCCTGCATCTACTAGCGTGCGCGTCTCATACGAGCACTGATGGAAGGGCCCCGCTTCGGGGCCCTTCTCGTTTGCGTTGATCGGTGAGACGACAAGTGTAACGGGCGCCGGCTTCGGCCGGCGCCCGTGCTTTTGCCTGAAGGTTGACGGTCCGTTCGCGTCACGCGCGTGAGCGGACCCTGCTGTTATGCGCGGTGCGTTAGACCCGAACGGCGTTCCAGACGCCGGTGCAGACGCCCGAGGGGCCGGTGCCCGACCAGGTTCCGGCCGCCCGCGCCCGATTGAACCGTCCGGTGCCCTTGGCGACGCGCGGGCCGGCGACGGCCGTTATCAGCGCTTGGCCGGAGCCGGAAACGCGGCCCCCCAGTTGAATGCGGTGCATGACAAACCGTCCGCCGGTCGAATAGATGCGGCCGCGGTTTATTCCCATGCCCATTTTGATGACCCCGCAATGGCCGTTGGTGGTCACGGCCTGCATGTTCCAGTTGCCGTCATAGCTGGCGGCGGCTGCGGGCGGAAGGGACCAGAAGACGGCGACTGCGGTCGCAAGAGCGAAGGCGCACAGACGATTGGCGATCATGGGAGTCCTCATACTGCTGTTTTGCTGCACGGAGTTGGAAACTGTCGTGGCGACGACGCGGTTCCCTTGGAAGTTGAAGTCGACGGGCAACCTTCCCAAGAAAGCGTTACGGGATTATTGCGGAATTGGCAGCCCTGCGACACAGGACCGCGACCGGCCATAGACGAATCAGCGCAGCGGGGCGGGCGCAGCGGCCGTGTCGATGACCTCGAAATCGTGGCTGATCGCGGCGGTCTTGGCCATCATCGCCGAGGCCGAGCAATATTTCTCGACCGAAAGCGCGATCGCGCGCTCGACCTTCTCAGGCTTGAGCCCGCGTCCCTTAACCACGTAGTGCAGGTGGATGCGGGTGAACACTTTGGGGACCTGTTCGGCCCGGTCGGCGTCGAGTTCGACGACGACACTCTCGATCGCCTCGCGGCCTTTCTCGAGGATGTCGACCACGTCGTAGGCGGAGCAGCCCCCGACGCCGATCAGAACCAGTTCCATGGCGCTCGGCCCGGGCGTGCGGCCTTCCGGCCCATGCGCCGCCCCAAGCACAATTCTGTGCCCGGTGCCCGAGCTGCCGACGAAGGTGCGGTCTTCAACCCATTTGACGCGTGCTTTCATCGCCCTACCTCGATCGCAACGCGCCGTTGTGCCAAGCCGGAAGCCTGAGCGCAAGACGATCGCGCGCGCTTCGGCCGGGCCCGCAATCCCGGTTTCCCTGGAAAAATCGAATCAACCGCGGCGAGTGTCTTGGGGCCGGTCATATTATAGTCATGCCGCTGGGCAGACTTGGGCGATCTCGGAGGCGGACTTTCTGGCAGGGGAGGGACGGTGAAGACGTTCGGCGTTGCGTTGGCAGGCGCGCTGCTTTTCTCCGGCGGGCTCGCGGGCGGTGCGGCGGCAGCCGAGGTCCTTCCGGCTGGAGGCCGCCTCGTCGCGACCTACAATGTCGCCGTCGCCGGCTTCAGTCTCGGGGAGGTTCAGCTCGATGCGCGGTTCGACGGGCCGTCCTACCGAATGAAGGGCGAGGGCAAGTTCTCGCTGTTCTTCGGCAGGACGTACAAATCGGGAGGCGCGGCCGTCAGCGCGGGCCGGATGCGGAACCAAGGCCCCGAGCCTGCGAGCTTCAAGGTCAACTATCAGAGCGACGACAAGACGGAGGAGCGGCGCATCGTCTTCAAGGGCGGCAACGTCGAGGACTTCACCATCGACCCGCCGAAGAAGGCGGGCAAGAAGCGGGTGCCGGTGACGACGCAGCAGCTTCGCGACGTTCTCGATCCCTTGAGTGCCGCGTTCCTGCACATGCAGTCCGGCGCTTCGGTCTGCGACGACACCATGCCCATCTTCGACGGCCGCCTCAGATACGATATCGTGCTTCAGCCGAAGCGCATCGACGAGCTTCCGAGCGAAGCGCCACGTGGCCTGTCGGGGCCGGTGCAAGTCTGCGCGGTCAAGTTCGTTCCGGTCAGCGGACACAAGCCCGATAACCCCGCCATCCAATATCTGTCGAAGACCGATCGAATCGAAGCCCGGCTCGTGCGCCTGCCCGAGACGTCTCTCTATGTGCCGCTCTGGGTCGGCGTACCGACCATCATCGGCAGCGCCGCGGTGACGCTGACTGGCATCGAGATGAAGGGCGACTGACATCGCGTGCCCGGCGCAGGCCGCGCGCTCAAGGCCGGACGCATTGTCCCTAGTTGAGGTTGGGATAGCACTGGCCGTCGGCGCCGCGATGCATTCCCGGTCCGCATCCTCCGGTCGGATCTTTGGGTTTGGTGTAGATGTCGAGGTCGCCCTTGGGCATGGTTTTGACCCCGAGGTCCACCGGCGCGGTCTCGGTGCTTCCGGTCCCCGCGCCGCCGCTTTGCGCGCGGTTCCGCTCCTCATCGAGGCGGCGCGCCTCTTCTTCGGGACTTTCCGTCGCAGAGCCCGTCCCGGCGGTCGGCTGACCGGGCGCCGGCGCCGGCGGTTCCCGGCAGATGTAGTCGAAACATCCGCGCGTGGGGCGCCCGGCCCGATCGAGGCATAGTCCTTCGCTCGCGCAGACGACGACGTTTCCGCCGCCGCACTCCGGCGCGCTCGACGGACGTGCGCATCGCGGCAGTTCTTCCGCCGCCTGGGCGCTCGAAGGAACGTAGACAATGACCGTGCCGATCGCCACGAGAGAAATGAGGGCGAAGCGCGTGCTCGGAAGATGTCCTTGGTCCATCGTCGCCTCTCCTCTTTTGCTCACGTCCTTGCGAAATCCGGAGGAGCCGCCGAAACCGGCTCCGCGCGGGCGCAACTCTTACGGCACTTTGAGCGACCGGTAGTCGGGGCCGCTATAGGCCCAGCCTTGTCCGGCCGGCCATTTCACGTGACACCAATTGTTCCGGCATGGCTCGACCAGCGTAACGCCCGGTGTCCCGGCCCTGAGCAGGGCGATCTTCTGACCGGCGCCGTCGGGGGCGTTGTAGACATCGACGTCCAACAGAACCGTGACTTGCGGCGGCGGGGGAGGCGGCGGCGGCGGCGTTTGCGGCTGCGGCTTCGGCGCGCTGATGATGTCGCCCGGAAGTCCTGGCGGCCTGACGATGATGTCCGGTGGCCCGGCCACGTCGGCAACCGGCTTCGGACTGCAGGTCACCCCAAGCGCATCGACGTAGCTGCCATATCGCCCGTGAATGCCGGTCATCGCCTCGCCGGTCGCACAGGATTCGTCGAAACTCAGAAAATAGACATAGCATCCCGCGAACGGCGGACAATTCGGCGGCGGGTCGGGGTGTTGGTCCCAGCATCCATTGCCTGAGCCAAGACAGATGCGCTGCGTGACGTTGCCGTTCTCAACGCAGATGATTTCGACGTAATCGAGATATTTGGGGTTGCCGCCGTCGCGCGTGAAACCGAATTTCAGTCCGCCGGCATAGCTACCGGCCGGGCAAACACCTTCTTGCGGGCCGCCGCCCTGTCCGCCGTGAAAGGGCTTGTTCCAGGGCGGTTGCTTGAACTTGCCTTGCGCCGCGTCGAAGCCCGCGCATTTCAGGCCGATGGAATCGACCCAGCCGCCGCTCTTCAAATAGACACCGACGACATAGTCCTCGCCACAGTCCGATTTGAAGTCGCCGCCGCCGGCGCCGCCCCTGACGGGCAGGTCCGTTGCCCGCGCAAGCGGTGGCGTAAGCGGGACGAGGGCAAGAACAAAGGCGAGCGATCGGAGTGCGCGCCAAGCGCGTGCTGGAAATTGTCTTGGATGGATCATGGAATCGCTCGCCACGGGGAACGGATCGCGTCACGCCATCACTGAAGGTTC
>DATEMT010000243.1:0-15079 GCA_035275445.1 Methyloceanibacter sp.
TTTCACCAACTCGTCGATTGGATCGCCCGTCACGCTCATGTCTGCTTCTGACCGAAGCGGACTTCTCATGTCGGTTGCAACCGCGACAACCGCGCGCGGTCGCAGGACCGAAGGTCCGCGAAACAGCCGATAATTGCCTAGAAATAGCCTCATCGCGGCCGCATCGCGCAGTCACAGGAACTGAAGTAGCAACGGCCGGGAGGGGTCCCGAATGCGATTTATCGCCAGCCTATTGCTGGCGGCGGTGGCTATTGCGCCATGCGACGTTAGCGCGAGTGACGTTAATCCGTTTGTACCAGAAAGCATCGTAGAGAAGCAGATCACATCAGGGGCAACGCGCAAGCTGCCCATCAACGAGACGACGAGGCGGATCCTGCTCACAGCCTCGCGGCAGTCAGGTCTGCGCGTTTACGTCTTCTCAGGCGGCCAACCCACGGAGGGGCGAAACCGCACCGGTACACATCGGCACGATCTTGGCGGTGCGGCCGACCTCTACCTGGTCAACCCAGCGACGCACCGTATCCTGGACATGCGCGATCCCGATGACCGGGTGTGCATGGCCTCATTCATTCAGGCCGCGGTGGCAGCCGGCGCTACCGGGGTCGGCGCCGGGCTCGGCTATATGGGCGCGAACGCGATGCATGTCGGTGGTGGCTCTGCCGCCTATTGGGGTGGCGCTAAATGGTTGCCGGCCGCTTACGCGCGAGGGCTGTCTGGGCTGCCGGTACTCCCATGCTCTGTGAGCGAGCCATCGACCAGGCTGGAGCTGGCCGAGATCGCCGAGCACAATGCAAAGATGACGGGCTGCCCGGACGAAGTCGCCGTAGCGGCCTATAACGCCAAGATGACAGGATCGGCGTAGGCTTGTTGTCAGTGCGGGGCGAAATGAGTGCACCCCTCGGCTGCAATCGGCAGTGGGGCTTTGGCTTATTGTGTTTGCTTCTATCGTTTTGACGCGAGCGGGTGGGCCATAGCGACGCGACGACAGCTAATCTGGCTCGGCTTCAGGCCAGAAGTCGCAGGCGCTGTACGCGGCGGCCCAGCCTCCCCAGCCTACGTCGCAAGACCACTCCCAAACCAGCACCGCCACGATGACCGCGAACGGTACGATCATAGCCACGGCAAACGGCCACGCTCTTTGCAACATGGACGTCTTTTACAGCGAATGGTCGCAGCAACCAACCAGCGACAGGTGACGTCGAACAGGGTGGGGAGAGGCGACCTCAGTCAGCTTGATCGGTACTCAAGTCCATGTCTGAAGGCTGCATGGTTTGCTCGGCGAAAAAGCCTACCGCCGCACCGACAGATAGGACCACGACGAGGAGTAGGCCAACGAGGAGTTGAGATCGCATAGGCGAGTCTTACGACGAGAGCGCAGGAAAGTGTGGGCTCAAAATGTCGCAAGGTTTTACTCCAAGGAAAGGCCTTCGGCTCGGGTCATGCCCTGAACCTCATCAATGCATCGATATTTTTCGGCAGCGCCGGCGGCTCGATTTGCTCGAAGGTGCATTGCTTGGGATTCTTGTCGGCACGAAAGCGAAGAAGCTTCGTTCCGTGACGGAAGCGGTCGCCGGTGACGTGATCGTAGCGCACCTCGACAACGAGCTTCGGTTTGACCGGTTGCCATTCGCCGCTCCTTTCGGTGCTCCACCGGCTCGGACCGCCCGGCGCCTTGCCGGTGAATCCCGGCCGGGCTATGAGCGCTTCGAGTTTCCTGGTCAGCACCGGCCGCTCCGCGTCGGTGATTGTCGCCGTGAAACCCACATGGTCGAGCTTGCCCTCTTTGTCGTAGAGCCCGAGCAGGAGCGAGCCGACAAGGTCGCTTCCGCTTTCGTAGCGGAAGCCGCCCACCACGCAGTCGGCGGTGCGCATGCGCTTGACCTTGAGCATGGCGCGCTCGCCGGGGAGGTAGGGCCCGTCGCTTCGCTTGGCGATGACGCCGTCAAGCCCGCCCTGGGCGTCGTCGAGCCAACGCTTCGCCTGCTTACGGTTTGTCGTGCAGGGTGAGAGCTTCAGCCCCTCGACCTTGCCAGCCGCCGCAAAAAACGCCTCGAGCGCGGCGCGGCGCCTGACCAGAGGCTCCGTGATGAGGCTGTTGCCTGACCGGTCAAGCAGCATGTCGAACAGGATGAGGCCTGCCGGGGTCTCTTCGGACAGCCGTTTGATGCGGCTTTCGGCGGGATGAACCCGCATCTGCAATGCATCGAACGACAACGTGCCGTCGAGCGGAACGACTAGCTCTCCGTCGATCACGAACGGCTTCGGCTCGAGGGCGCGAAGCATGGCCACCACTTCGGGAAAATAGCGAGCGAGCGGCTTACCCGATTTCGCCCTGAGATCGACCTCATCCCCGGCGCGAAATGCGAGACAACGAAACCCGTCCCATTTCGGCTCGAACTGCCAAAACTTCTCGTCGGGAAGCTCGCTGACGAGTTTCGCCTCCATGGGCTCGGTGCCGACCGGCACGGAAAGGCGCTTCAGCGGAGAACCGGCCATCTCTCGCCTACTTACTCGGAGGCGAACGCTGGCCCCGGCCCGTAGCGGCGGCGGCGGCGACGCGCAAGTAAAGCGGCAACAAGGCCGCCGCGCACATGAACCAGGTTTGCCACATACCCCAGGCGAACGCGCCCACCAAGGCGAAGGCGGCAAAGGTGCCTGCGGCAAATGGCTGAGACGCCGCCGGCAAGTATGCGATCAGCAAGACTGTGGCCGCGCCGGCGATGGCGAACAGAAGCGCTCCCAACGCTCCGAGTTCGTAGATCGCGTGCAGAAAGATATTATGAGCGTGGTGGGCGGTGCGGTGCGGCGCGACGAACCCTTCGGGTTGTTCGGCGGGAGCAGCGGCCTTCAGTCGTGCGGTCAAGTCCGCGGTCGACTTCACGCCGACGCCAAGCAGCGGGTGGGCAAGCGCCTGCTCGGCCGTCGCCTCCCACAGAATGACCCGGTGCCGGAAAGAGTATGGCAGCCACGTCGCGAGGTGCAGTCCGCTCTGATAAGCGATGAAGCTTGCCGGAACGACGAGCACAAAGGCGGCGCACCAGGCCACGGCGAGAGCGCGGATGACGGCTTGCGGCTGCCAGAGCCTCGCCGCCAGCACAACCAGACTCGAGCCGATCAGGGCAATTTGCGACGATGCATGCTCCGAAAGGGCGATAACGGCGGCAAGGGTTACGAAGAGAACGGCCGTCGCTGTCGCCCGCCGGGCACCTGCCAGCGCCAACAGGGCCAGCACCCCGGGCCAGAGGTGGAACATCGCCTGCCCGACATTGGCATTGAGCTCGCCCAGCTTCATCCGCGTCACCTCGCCCTGCGTCACCGTGATGTGCTTGGCGGCGGAGGGTTGCAAAAGCGGGACCCAAGTCATCGCGGCCCGGGTCATGGCTCCGTCGGTGAGCAACTCGAGCAGCATGAAGAGGCCGCCAAGAAAGGCCCCAGCCGCAAACAGAAGCCCCGCCCGTACCAGAGTTCGCTGGTCCAGGACCGAAGCCGCCGCCACCGCCGCAAAGGACAGTATTGCCAGGCCGGCAACCAAGGCCCCCTTGCCGAATCCGTCGAGGCGTTCCAGCGACCAAGTCGCGTTGAGGCACACATAGGCCGCGAACAGGAGCCAGACCCCGAGGACCAGACGTACCCGTCCCTCCGGCACGAATTGCCGCCAGCCCATGCCGCAACCGATCGCCGCACCGATCAGCGCGATGCTGACAAGGGCAAAAAGGAAGGGCGTCGTTCGCGGCGCGACGCTCGTGACGAGCGGACTTAAGAAGAAAACGGCCAGAAGAAGGGGATGGGACCGACCCGCACGCGTAGCGGCATCAGCAGGCGGGACCATACGCGTCTCCCCTTCGGGTCGTGACTGAAGCGAAGGCCCAGGGCTCAATCGCCACCGCCGAGCAGTTGCGGCAGGCGATCCTTGAGCTTCGCGGCGAGGATATCAAGCGGGTTCTCCTTGAGCGGCTCGATCTCGGCAAGAGCGCGAGAGAGCGCGTCGGGGCTGAGCTCGGCAATGGGCAGCACGCGGCACCAGTCGCTGTTCAAGAGGAAGTCGCGATAACCCTGCTCCTCGTCGTTGAATCCATGCGCGGCGGGCCGCACCCCGACCACCGGCAGACGGGCGGAAACCGCCTCCGACATCATGGTGGTCGAGTCCTCGGTGCAGACGATGATGTCCGCCTTGGCGAAGATCTCCGGCAAGGTGCCGGGCCCCGCGGTGCGAAAGTCGATGAAGCGAGCGATCACGCTTTGGTCCTTGGCGAGGCTGCCGATCATGTCGGCGACATAGTTGGGCGTACGCCGCGAGGTGGAGACGAGCCAGCGCATGCCCCAGGCCCTGGCGATCTCGGCGGCAAAGCCGAGCAGGCGCTCCCACTCGCGGCGCCGGTAACGCAAGGGATAGGCGTTGCCGCCGATGAGCAGCCCGGCAAGGCGCGGTCGCCGGTCAGGGCCGTAGCGCGGCACGATCGCCGGCCGGCCGAGCGTCGCCGAATCGATCGACGACGGCTTGAGCGCCACCACGTGGCGGGGGCTTCCCTCATCGCGTCCATGCGACGAGATGGTCAGCGTGAAGTTCTCGGGCCCAAGCCCGCGCAAGAGCGCGCTGCAAATGATGCTGGGAATGCCGAGGAACCGGGACACGCAAATATTCGGCATCAGGGTCTCCCCGCCGGTGGAGACCACGAGATCGGCTTTGGGCAGCGTATAGGCATCGATGCGATAGGCCATGCGCAGCATGCGCGGCGGGAAGAAGCTCTTGGCATTGATGCGCCGTCTTAACCAACGGGTGGGTACGATCCATTTGCGCTTCACCTCGATCCGCGTTACCTCGACCGGACGCAGGCGCTTGATCGCTGCAATCACGCCGTCGCTGACGTGATAGTGGCCCGGCCTCATGTCGGAAAGCAAAATGACTTTAAGCGGCATTGCGAGCCCATGCCTTCGGTCAGCGAGCGGGACACTATCGGTTCAACATCGTACCGCCGTGACAGTGCACAACGCCAGTAGCCGGATGACGCTCTTCCGGTACACAATGGCCCCAGGATTGCCGTCGCCAAGGCCGTGAAACAGCCGTTCGAAATGACGTGGACGCGTTGGCTGCCCGGGCTCGTTACTCTGCGGGAGTACCAAGCAGAGTGGCTCCGCCACGACATCGTTGCCGGGGTGGTGCTGGCGACGATGTTGGTGCCGGTCGGGATCGCCTACGCCGTGGCCTCGGGCGTGCCCGGCATCTACGGCCTCTACGCAACCATCGTACCGCTGCTCGCTTACGCGCTGTTCGGGCCCAGCCGCATCTTGGTGCTGGGGCCGGATTCGTCGCTTGCCCCACTCATTCTCGCCGTCGTGCTGCCGCTGTCGGCCGGCGATCCCGCACGGGCCGTCGCGATCGCCGGCATGATGGCCATCGTTTCGGGTATCGTGTGCATCGGCGCAGGCCTCGCGCGCCTCGGGTTCGTCACCGAGCTCCTGTCAAAGCCGATCCGCTACGGCTACATGAACGGAATAGCGCTTACGGTTCTCGTCAGCCAACTGCCGAAACTGTTCGGCTTCTCGGTCGCGGATTCGGGACCGTTGCGAGAGCTATGGGCGATCGCGCAGGCGATCGCGAACGGAAAAGCCAATTGGGTTGCGTTCGCCGTGGGCGCGGGCACGTTGGCAGCCATTCTCGCCCTTAAAAAAATTCCGCGCATACCCGGCATCTTGATCGCGGTGCTCGGCGCGACGGCAGTCGTCGGCATGCTCGGCTTGGCCGAGAGTGCCAAGCTGTCGGTCTTGGGGCCGCTTCCGCAAGGTCTGCCGACTCTCACGATCCCGTGGATTTCCCCTGCCGATATCGGGCAGATCGTGATCGGGGGGCTTGCGGTCGCGCTCGTGTCGTTCGCCGACACCAGCGTCCTCAGCCGCGTCTACGCCGCGCGAACGCGGACGAATGTCGATCCCAACCAGGAAATGGTGGGGCTCGGAGCCGCCAACCTGGCGGCGGGATTCTTCCAGGGCTTTCCCATCAGCAGCAGCTCCTCGCGCACGCCGGTCGCGGAAGCTGCAGGGGCGCGAACGCAGTTGACCGGAGTGGTCGGCGCGTTGTGCGTTGCCCTGCTCTTGTTGATCGCGCCGAACCTCCTGCAAAACCTGCCGTCTGCCGCCCTGGCCGCGGTGGTGATTGCTGCGGCGATCGGCTTGTTCGAGGTCGCCGACCTCAGGCGTATCTTTCGCATCCAGCCTTGGGAATTCTGGCTGTCGATCGTCTGCTTCCTCGGCGTGGCCGTTCTCGGCGCGATTCCGGGAATCGGCTTGGCGGTCGCGATCGCGATCATCGAGTTCTTGTGGGACGGTTGGCGCCCTCATTCTGCGGTCTTGGGCCGGCCCAAGGATGTCGAAGGCTACCACGACATCACACGCTATCCTGACGCCAAGGAGATCCCCGGTCTCGTCCTTTTCCGTTGGGACGCGCCGCTGTTTTTCGCCAATGCGGAGTTGTTCAAGGACCGGGTCTTGGCCGCGGTCGCGCGCGCCAAGAGCGAGGTGCGCTGGTTTGTCGTGGCGGCGGAGCCGGTCACGAGCGTTGACGTCACGGCGGCCGACGTGCTTTCCGAACTCGACAAGACGTTGAGTGCCAGAGGCATCGAGCTGCGCTTCGCCGAGTTGAAGGACCCGGTGAAGGACAAGCTCAAGCGCTTCGGACTGTTTGCCAAGATCGGCAAAGAGTCGTTTTATCCCACTATCGAGGCCGCGGTCAGAAGCTTCGGGCAGGCGCAGAAGCCCAAGCCAAACGCTAGGACCGGTCGTAGCGCCGACCAGAAACAAGGCAGGTCGCGATGAACTGGCTCCTCATCTTCGTGCCCATCGCCATTGGCCTGGAATTGCTGGCTCCCGAGCAGTACCTCCTGGTGTTCGTGACCTCCGCTCTCGCCATCCTGCCTCTGGCGGCATGGATGGGCCGGGCGACCGAGCAGCTCGCGGAACGACTGGGCGAAGGCGTAGGCGGGCTGCTCAACGCCAGGCGCGCGCTCGCAAGCCACGATGCTGTTGCTGGCAGCCATTGGGCTCGTGCTGCCTGCCGCCTTTCAAGCCGCGGCGGGCGCGACCGAGCAAGGGCTCGGCAAACTCAGCGTCGCCATCTCCGTCGTGCTCCTTCTCGTCTATCTGCTCTACCTGGTGTTCGTGCTCGTCACGCATTCGGCACTCTTCTCCGGACCCTATCACGAGGAGAAACGCGAGGCGGAGGGGTCGGTCGGCCGAGCCGCGCTCGTGCTCGCGGCAGCGACGGCGGCAATTGCCTGGATCAGCGAAATCATGGTCGGCGCAATCGAGCCTACCGCGCACGAGTTCGGTCTGAGCAACGTGTTCGTCGGCGTCTTCATTGTCGCGATGCCGCCGAGCATGCGACAGCGATCTCCGCGGCGTTGAAGGACCGCATGGACTTGTCGCTTTCGATTGCGATCGGCTCGAGCGTGCAGGTGGCGCTGTTCGTGGCACCGGTCCTGGTGTTCGCCAGTTTCTTCCTCGGCCCCTCGCCCATGGACCTCGCTTTCCCGGCGGGGCTCGTGCTGATGGTTCTCCTGTCGGCGATCATCACCGCTCAGGTTGCCGGCGACGGACGGTCGGACTGGCTAAAGGGCTTGCAACTCCTTGCCGTCTACCTGATCTTCGGCCTGGCATTCTTCTTTTTGCCGAGCTCGTAGCTCGAGACGAAAGGCAAATCATGACCATTACCTTGGCTCAAATCGTCGTTTGGATCGTCGTCGGCGCGATAGCCGGCTCGCTTGCCGGATCGGTCGTGACGGGAAAATGGGAAGGGCTCGGCCGATGGACCAGCCTCGGCATCGGATTGGTCGGCGCGCTGATCGGCGGGGCGATCTTCCGCCTGTTTGGCCTTTGGCCCGGCCTCGAGGCGTTCTCGATTTCGCTTCGCGACGTGGTGGCGGCCATTATCGGCTCGCTCATTTTCCTCGGGGTGCTTTGGTTCGTCCGCAACCGCGGGACCGGCTAGGGCCCCGGCACACGACGCTCCTTCAGCGAGCGATGCCGGTGAGAAAGACGAAGCCGGAATAACCGCTGCGAATCTCGCGCTCCCTGATGCCGATCTGTTCGGCCTTCATGGCGACGACATGGCGGGAAAACACCTCCTCGATCGTCTCGACCGATAAGCTCAGAACGGGAAAGGGCCGGTCCGCCACCACATACCCCGCCGACCTGACGAGAAAGGCCGCGATCAGCGCCCCGCCCTGCTTGGCGGCACGGGCATAGGCGCCGCAAGCGCGCTCGAACTCGTCCCTTCGCTCGGTGATCGACTCGGCGCAGAAAAACATGGTCGCCACGTCCCAGCGGCGCTCCGGCAAGTCGAAGATCGAGCCCTGTAGAACCGCCGTCTTGGCGCGAAGCGCCGGCATCGGGTTCTCGGCGAGGCGGTAGTCCGGGCCGTAGGCGCGGCGCGTAACGCCCCAGAAATGCTGCCATTGAGGCCGCATCGCATTGCCGGCGAGGTCGGCCTTGAGCCAGGCCACGTTGCTCTCGGCATATTCCCAGACGGTCAGGCTCTGCGCCCGCGGCAGAGCGCAGAAGAGCGGGATGAGGTTCGGACCGGTCCCGACATCGACAAAATCGAGATCGCCGGCCGGCCGCGCCTCCTTGATGGCTTCGACCGCCGCCTCGATGACGCGGTCGTCATCGGGGTGCGGTTCGCCGTAGTAATGGGTGAAATACGCCTCGGAATCGAACTCGGCCCAGCGATAATCGGCGTTGCCGCGGCGTGAGGGCTCCTTCTCCGGCGAGTTGTCCGCAGGCACGATGGTTCGGCTCCCTAGCTCCGGGCGATCCTAGGGTCAGCGCCGAAAACACGAAAGGCCGAAATGCTGCCGCTATCCCGCGATGCCGCGCGGCGAAGCCGGTTGCGGCTGGCTCGCCGGGGACGGGATACGTTTTGGCCGGAACGTCTGCAAGAACGCCACCATGTCGTCGATCGGAAGCGGCTTCGAGAAATAGTAGCCCTGCAATTGGGTGCAGCCGAACTTCGCCATCGTCACCGCCTCGAACTCGGTCTCGACGCCCTCGGCGACGATCTCCATGCCCAGTCCGCGCCCGATCGAAACCACCGACTGGACGATCGTCCGCGAAATATCGACCCGCGAGGTGCGGCTGACAAACGAGCGGTCGATCTTGATCTTGTCGAATTTGAAATTGCAGAGATAAGCCAAGCTCGAATAGCCGGTGCCGAAATCGTCCAACGCGGTGCGGAAGCCGATGGAGCGAATTGAATCGAGGATCGAGTTGGTGTGGTCGGTCGTCTCCAACAGGACGCCTTCGGTCAGTTCGAGCACGAAGCGGCTGGGATCGACGCCATATTCGGCGACGAGCCGGCGCAATGCCGGCTCGAGATCGACATGCCGGAACTGCACGGGCGAGAGATTGATCGAGATTTCGAGATCGGGCCAGCGCGAGGAGTCCTTCATCGCGTGATTGAGCACCCATTCGCCGAGCGATGGGAGCAGTCCGGCGTTCTCGGCGATGGGAATAAAATCCGCAGGCGACATGTCGCCATGCACGGGATGGCGCCAGCGCAGCAGCGCCTCCAGGCCGACGATCTCGCCGGACCCGCAGGCGATGACCGGCTGGTAGTGCAGGCAAAGCATGTCGGCTTCGATCGCCGAGCGAAGATCCAACTCGATGGCGCGACGGCGCTCGACCTGCTGCGCCATTTCGTCGGAAAACAGCACCGCGCAGTCGCGGCCGCGATTCTTGGCCTCATAAAGCGCGATGTCGGCGTGACGCATCAGGACGTCGGCGGTCTCGCCGTTATCGGGCGCGAGCGCAATGCCGAGGGAGGCGGTGACGCGGATGCTCTGGCCGTACACGATGAACGGAGTGGCGAAGGCGTCGGCGACACGGTCGGCGAGCAAGTCGCTCGCCTCGCGCACCGCCGGCGCGCATAGAATGACGAACTCATCGCCGCCGAAACGCGCGAGAAAGTCGTTCCGCCGCAGGCAGCCCTTGAGGCGTAGCGCCACGAGCTTGATGAGCTGGTCGCCGGCCTGATGGCCGAGCGTGTCGTTGATGTCTTTGAAGCGGTCGATGTCGATATAGGCGGCGACGGCGCGGTTGTCGTGGGTCTCGAGCTGACGGCCGCGAAGGAAGCTGTCGATCTTCTCCACCATATGCACGCGGTTCGGCAGGCCTGACAGCGCGTCGTGCTTGGCTTCGTGACGGGCCTCCGCCTCGCGCTCGGCCAATTCGTCGGAGGTGCGGCTGAGACGCCGGAGCATCGTCGTGGCCAGCACGCCGGTGGCGAGAACGCCGAACGCGACGAGCGGCAGGATGATGGTCAACAACACCTGCCCGGGGCGCCGCGTCGTCCAGGTGAGATATCCCATCGACGCCTCGTCGTCGCCGACGAAGGGTATCGACACCAGTCCGTCCGCCTTGGCCGGCTGTTGCGTCAAGTTGAGGTCGTTCAACAGGAGCGAGTGACCGATCTGCGAGGTGAACTCGGCGTCGATATAGGTGATGCTGATGAGAAGATTGGGCGTGCCCTTCAGAATGCTCATGTCGATATTGGGCACGATGGTCATGGAGGCGACGACGGCAGGACGGCCGTCAACCGGCATGACGTGTCCGGCCCAGCGCGCGATCTGCACGCCGGTCAGGAACCGGTAATTGTCCTGCGACTCGTTGAAGGTGTTGGGACGCGACGTGAGCGTATGTTTCCCGCTGCGAATCTCGTCGATCACGGAGCTGAGCTCCGGCAGGCGCTTGTTGAAATCCGCGGGGTCGAGCCTTTTGCCTGCGGCGAAGCCGTAGAGCGGACGGTTTTCGGCGTTGAGGATGTAGACCTCGTCGTGCTGGTAGGTTTCGGTGAGGAAGATGCCGAAGTTGGCGTCGGTGAATTCGAGATCGATCGCCTTGTCGGTGATCTTGAGGATCGGGTCGTCCCACCAGGCGACGCTCTTCTGCTCGTTCAGGGCGCGCGCGATGCTTTCATTCAACGCGTTCTCGACCAACGTGCGTTCGCGCTCTCGCGACGTCTCGTTGGCCGACCAGCCGGCGTAGGCGATGATGGCAAGGAGCAGGAGCCCGAAGAATGCGATCGCTGCGCCGATGATCCGCGTCAGGCGGCGGAGATCGCCACCGAGATGTGGGCTGCGTTCGTGTTGAGGCATGAGGAAGGGTGAGCCCGTGTGAGAAAAACAGGAAACTGTAGCGCGCCGCCTTGGTCAGCCGGAGCGTTTTGTACCGATACGGCTAAATTTGTGTACGCCGTTTTTCCTAAAATTCTCTACGTTATCATCACTTTCGGGGGGTCTGATCGCGCCCAGGGCGAACAGTCCGAGCACCGAATAATCCCCGAGCAAGTTAACGTTAATAACCGTAATCGGGTTGCTGCTGGGCGTTTTACGGATTATTAAGGTTAAGCCTTCCGGGGCGTAGATGCGGTCGAATTTAAGTAAAAGCGGCGCCTTTTGAACTCCCAAGCCATGACGGCCACCCTGGCGATACGTTCCCTCGCGGACGCGCCCTACCTTCGCAAGGCTGCCAGCGCCATCGAGCAGGCGGCGTGGAGCCATCTCGGCTATCTGAGCTATACGCGGGCTCATTACGAGTATTACGCCGAACTCACCGAGTCCTATCCTGAATTTCAGCTTTGCCTCGTCGATGAGGACACCGGATATCCGGTCGCCATCGCCACCAGCGTTCCGTTCGCTTGTTCCGGACCTGAGGAACTGCCTCAGGAGGGGTGGGACTGGCTGGTCGAAACCGCCGCCCGCAACCGGCTCGAGCGGCCGAACATTCTCGGCGCCCTGGCGGTTTCCGTGCCTGCCGTCCACCGCGCCAAAGGCTATGCAAGGGTGATGATCCGCGCGCTTCTGGATCTCGCTCACGCAAAGAAGCTCGACGGCGCCGTCGTGCCGGTGCGGCCATCGGCGAAGGCGCGACATCCGTGGGTGTCGATCTCCGAGTATCTGAGTTGGACCGACGACAAAGGGCGCCCCTACGATCCCTGGCTTCGCAGCCATCTCTCCGTCGGCGGCAAGATCGTCGGCCCATGCGAACGGTCGATGGTGGTGCACGAGCCGATCGCGTTCTGGGAGAATTGGTCGAACCAGCGCTTCGAAAGTTCGGGCGCCTATCCGCTCGAAGGGGGGCTCGCGCCCGTCAAGATCGATCTCGATCGCAAGACGGGAACCTACGAAGAGCCCAATGTCTGGGTCGCCTACGGCCTCTGATCCCCGCGTCAATCGTCCGCGCCCCGGGTCTCGATCGAGGGACGCGGTGCGGCCGCTAGCCGGCCGGCGTTGAGGCAAGGCTCGGCCGCGCTTCGGCGGCGCCCTGCCCGATCGCGCGGCTTCGTGCCGGGATCGAGGTTTCCCAATCGGGGCCCTCGAAGCGAAGCATCACATCCGCCGCCTCGGCCAGCTCCGAACGGTGGGCGATGCTGATGCGCGTGATCTTGAGATCCTGCAAGACCCGGCTGATCTCGCGCTCCTTGGCCGAATCGAGATGCGCGGTCGCTTCGTCGAGGAAGAGAATTTTCGGGCGCCGATAGAGCGCGCGCGCGAGGATCACGCGCTGGCGCTGGCCGCCGGAGAGCGTATTGCCCATGTCGCCGATCAGGCTGTTATAGGCCATCGGCATCCGCAGAACGTCGTCGTGGATTCCGGCCATCTGCGCGCATTCCCGCATCAGCTCCTCGTCGCGCGAATTGGCGAAGAAGCAGATGTTGTCGGCGATCGTCCCCGACAGAAGCTGATCGTCCTGCATCACGGCGGCGACCTGGTCGCGATAGGGGCGGACGCCGAGCGTCCGCAAGGGAATCCCGTCGATGAACACCTCGCCGCTCGTCGGCTGCAACAGGCCGAGCATGACCTTCATCAGCGTGGTCTTGCCGCAACCCGACGGTCCCATGATGGTGGCCGCCTCGCCCGGACCGATGGCGAAGTTGACATTCTCCAGGACGAAATCCTCGGTCTCGGAATAGCGGAACGATACGTCGCGAACCTCGATCCCGCCGCGAACCGGGCGGCTCAGCAGCGGCTTGTCGTGTCCCGCTTCGAGCGGCGTCAGGGCAATGTCGGAAAGGCGCTCCAGGTGCAGCCCGACAATGCCGAAATCGAGCGCCTTCTCCAGGAGATTGTTCGCCTTGTCGAGGAATTGCTGCTTGTAGGTGATGAAAGCGAACACCATGCCGATGGTGAAGACATTGTCGAGCGCAAGCTGCGCCGCGAAATAGATCACCAGGATGTTCTCGGCGCCGAAGAGGACGCCGTTCGCGGCGTGGAAGCCGATTCTCGCCCGTTCGAGGCGGACATCGGCGTTCACGGTCTCGGCAAAGCGGTTGAGCCACTGCCCTTCCCGCTCATTCTCATGGTTGAAGAGCTTGATGCTCTGCATCGCCCGCAAGCTCTCGACGAAGTTCGAGGTTTCGTTGGCCTTCGCTTGAATCATCCGCTCGCTCAGATCGCGAAGGTAGCGGAACAGCGCCAGGCGAAGCACGGCATAACAGAGGAAGGCACCGACGACGATGAGCGCGAGCTTGGTGCTGTAGAAGAACATCACCGTCAGCGTGATGAGCGCCATGGTGCCGTCGATGAGCGCGAGGATCAGGCTCTCGCTGATGAGGTCGCGCACCGGCTCGATCGAGGTGAAGCGCGAGAGCACGTCGCCAATATGCCGCTTCTCGAAGAACGAAAGCGGAAGCCTGATCAGATGGCGGAACAGCCGCGCGCCGAAGGCGAAGTGGAGCGTGTTCTGAAGGATGACGACGATCAGCGATCTGAGCCAGGTCACGGCGACGGTAAGCGCGGCGACGAGGGCGAAACCAAGCGCAAGCACGAGGAGCAAATCGACATCGCCCCTGGCGACGACCTCGTCCACCGCGAGCTGCAAATAGAACGGCCCGGCGATGACGAGAAGTTCGAGCGCAAACGACAGGGCAAGAATCTGGAGAAGCGCATGCTTCGCTCCGCTTGCTTGGCGCAGGAACGTCGAGAGGCGCAGCCGCGCCCGCTCGTCCTTGCGTTCGAAACTTTCGGTGGGGGTGAGTTCGAGCGCAACGCCGGTGAGATGCTTGGACACCTCGCCCCAGGAGACGCGCCTCTCGCCGACGGCCGGATCGTGCAGCACGATGCCGCGCTTGCCCACCGCTTTCAGTACGACAAAATGATTCATGTCCCAGTGAAGGATCGCCGGGCGCTTGATCAGCTTGAGGTCCTCCGGCTCGAGGCGAACCGCCCTTGTCGTGAAGTTCATGAGCCGGGCAATCTCGATCACGGAACGCAGCGTGACCCCGTTGAGCGAGACCGGATGCTGCCGGCGGAGCGTGCCGAGGTCGATGCGATGGCCGTAATAGCTCGCCACCATGGCGAGGCACGCGAGCCCGCATTCGGACGCTTCGGATTGCACGATGACGGGCAGCGCGCGCCTGCCACTGAAGTTGAGCATCTTGCTCTCCGTCCTACATTCTTACGTTCAGAATCGGGTCCAACAGCCAGCGCACGAGCTCGCGGCGCTCGAGCAGAATGTCGGCGCGAAGCAGCATGCCGGCCTGGAGCGGAATCTTTTGACCGTTGGCGTCGATGTCGGGACGATCGAGCGTGGCCACGATCTTGTAGGAGGGCTCGCGCAATTGCACCGGCGACCCGGTATCGGCCTCCGACAGGATCGTCTTCGATACGCTCTCGACCCGGCCCGAATAGGCGCCGAAACGCTGGAACGGAAAGGCCTCATAGAGGAGGCGCACCTTCTGGCCCGGCCGCACGAAGCCGATGGCGCGTGTCGGCACCAGCAGCACCGCCTGGAGCGGGCTTTCGAGCGGAAGAAGATCGAGCAGCGGGCGCCGCGGATCGGCCATCTGTCCGGCCTTGGCTTGAACGTTGGCGACGCGACCGGCGATCGGCGCGCGAACGGCGAAGGACTGACGCCCGCCGGTCTCGGCGCCGCGCCGGTCGAGCTCGGCCAACTCGCTTTGCAAGGGTTGCAGCCTGCGCGCCGATTGCGCCGGCAATTGATCGAGCGCCGAGAAGCCAGGCGAGCATCTTCGCCGACGAAGACTGAAGCCGGCCGACTTGGCCGAACTCGCGATACTGCTTCTGAAATT
>DATEMT010000244.1:0-2966 GCA_035275445.1 Methyloceanibacter sp.
GTCATGCCGGGGAGGTGGGCGGCGCCGCCGGCGCCGGCGATGATGACTTTCAGCCCGCGCTCGCTCGCGCTCGCTGCGTAGGCATAGAGCCGTTTGGGCGTGCGATGCGCCGAGACCACCTTGGTCTCGTAGGGCACTTTCAGCGCATCGAGGATCGAGGCCGCTTCCTTCAGCGTCGGCCAGTCGGAACGGCTCCCCATGATGATGCCGACGACGGGCTTATCATCGCTCATGCGCAATTCTCTCGGGAGGCAGGCGGCGAGACGGCGGAAAGCGCGGGATTATAGGGGCGGAACCCTGGTTGGCAAGGCACGTTGTCGCAACCGTCAGGCGATGATGTCGGGGAGAAGCTGGTCCTCGATGCGGGCGATCTCGTCCTTGAGAGCGAGTTTTTTCTTCTTGAGCCGTTTGAGCTGGAGGGCATCGGCGCGGCCCGATTCCTCCAAAGCGTTGATGGCGCTGTCGAGGTCGCGATGTTCTTGCTTCAGCCTGAGCAGCGTCGCCCGGAGCTCGCGAATCTCCTCGCTCTCCATCGGACGTCCCCTGCTCCTTGCCTCTCTTCGGGACGGGCGAAAGTATCGCGGCGAACCAGCGGCGGCGCAAGGGCTTGGCGCCATTTGCCAAGAGGTTAAGCGACGCGATCGACCGGCCGAAGGTGACAAATCGCTTCGGTTTTGTCACAATGGGCGAAACGAGACCAACACAGCATGGAGGTCCGATATGGCGCTAGACGCACGCCTTGAGGAGTTGTCCGAAAAGCATCGTGCACTGGATCGAAAAATCGAAGAAGAGTTGTCCCGCCCGACCGCGGACGACCTGAAGATTGCGGAATGGAAGCGTCAAAAATTGCGTCTCAAGGACGAGATCGAGCGTCTCAGGCATCAGTTGAGCCATTAGGGCGGGCATTTTAAGAGTTTCGATGAGGCCGCGGGGCGCAAGTTCGCTTGCGCCGAGGCGGCCTTTCATTTTGTGGAATTTCCTGCCGCAATTCGGCGCCGTCCGCGCGCTAGAGATGCTGCATCGGAACGCGCGACAGTGCCGGAGAAGGGAGAAGCGACATGCGAAGCGATCGATTCTATCCGCCGCTCCTTGGCGCCTGCCTCGCCCTTGTTTGGCTCGCTCTCCCGGCTCAGGCCGCCGAGAAAGACATGACCGACAAGGGCCGTGCCCTCGTCGAGAAGAATTGCGCCCGCTGTCATGCGATCGGCACCGAGGGCGACAGTCCGCACAACGAGGCACCGCCGTTCCGCACCCTCTCCGCCAAATACCCGGTCGCCGATCTTGCCGAATCGCTTGCCGAAGGCATCGTGTCGGGCCATCCCGACATGCCGATCTTCGTGTTCAGTCCGCAGGACGTCGCGGCGATCATCGACTATCTCGAATCGATTCAGGAGAAACCTGCCGCTCCCGCCGGCGAGCCGCAGTAGGCGCGGGGCGCGGCTCAGACGTCTGCCGCGCCTTCGGGCCACATCAGCCAATCGCGGGCGGCGTCCTCCTCGCCCGGCGCGAAATGCTCGACCTCGCACGACATGAAGGGCGCGACCAGGCTCGACCAGAGATGGCGCGTGTCCGGATTGGCGACGATGGCGCAACGGCTGAACGCCTTGAGATGCCGCAGGCTGAATTTCAGGTCGTGCCAGAAGGCGGTTGCGTCCATGCCCTCGAAATCCTTGACGATCTCAAGCACGCGCACCTGGCCGTGGCGGCCGATGAAGGCCTCGAGCCGGCCGGCCACTGCATCGAATTCCTCCGTCGAGAGCCGCCCTTCGAGTTCGATCTCGACCGCGTGGGCGTTGTCGTATTCCCTATAACTCAACATTGGGGTAGCGGGCCTTTCGGACGAGGGCGGAGGTCGCGCGTCTGACGACGGGACGCTTTTCCGAAACTGCGTCGTCCCCGCCACGGTTCACGGAAAATTAGCCTTAATCGATCTATAATGGGCGGCGTTTGACACGCTGTTGCCGCGTTTCCGGCGCTAATAGCGAGCCAAGGACGGGGAGATCTGCCGATTAACAAGCTCATCATTTCGCTTTTGGTCATGAGCGCCATCGTCTGCGTGGCCATCTATATGGTCATCAGCCCTGCGCCCAAGATCAAGCGGGCGGAAAGCGGACCGCAGCCGCGGACGCTCGCCTACCAGGATAAAATCGCGCGCACCGCCGAGGAGACCAAGGAGGTCGCTCCGGAAGCGCCGGCGCCTCAACCGGCGGCGGCGGGTCCGGGAGAGGCTGCGCCTGCTCAGGGCACCCAAGCGCCACTCCCGCCCGAGCACGCAAACGACGCTCCGGCCGAGGCACAAGACGGAACGGAGATGGCGGCG
Organism: Methyloceanibacter sp.; assembly: GCA_035275445.1. Lineage (GTDB taxonomy): Bacteria > Pseudomonadota > Alphaproteobacteria > Rhizobiales > Methyloligellaceae > Methyloceanibacter. The sequence goes on from DATEMT010000244.1 coordinate 2,321, forward strand.
TTGCCGCCAGGCGAGGACGAGCCCCACGATCCCAACGCACTTCCCTGGCAGCACCAGAGCCGGCCTCATGCGCCTCCGGGAATGGAGGCCGACGCCGACGCGCCGATGCCGCCCCCGCCTGGCGCTTATGACGATCCCAACGCTCCCTACGATCCCCAGGCCGGGCTGCCCGAAGAGGTCGATCCCAACGGCCTGCCCGAGGACGAGCCGCAAGAGTGGGTGCAGGTTCTGGTGTCAGGCGCCGGCATGCGCGGCGCGGCGGCGGACGATGCGCCGATGATGTTCGCCTTCCCTTACGGCCGCGTTCTTCGCGTCGTGTCGCGCTATGAAGGCTGGGTCGAGGTCACCGATCCGCAGAGCGCCGCGACCGGCTGGATGCAGGCGCATCTGCTTGCGCCCGCGCGCCCACCGGGCCCTCCCGGCGTCGAGGCCATTTATGGCGAACAGCCGCATGAACGCCCGGGCTGGCTGCGCCGGCAGGGCGACGGCTTCGCCGACATGATCACCCGCGCGCTCGGCGGCCGGTAAGCGAGCGCGGCATCCTTCAAGCTTCTGCCATCCCGATCACCGCCGTTTGCGCGGCCGCTTGGTCTTGCGCGCGCAAGCGATACGGTAGGCTTCATGGGTCCAGGCCACGAGTTCCTCG